>NZ_RCXU01000010.1:0-123324 GCF_004167315.1 Blautia sp. aa_0143 | reverse complement strand
CACTGTGTAAGACATTGCAGTACCGTAAGGTGTTTGCCAATGCAGTAGTGGGAGAAGCAAGAATCCCCCTGCTTTAGCTGTTGGGAGTGTCAAATCGTTTTCCACATGTAAGATCATTCCGGGGAAGACGGTCAAATAAAATGAAAATACAGATGAGGAGAAAATAAAATGTTATTTTTTGTAAACGATTACTGCGAGGGAGCCCATCCGGCGATCCTCCAGAAGCTTCTGGAAACCAATATGGAGAAGCTTTCCGGCTATGGCACAGACAAATACTGTGATTCTGCAAAGGAGAAGATCCGTAAAGCCTGTGGCTGCCCGGATGCAGATGTGCTTTTCCTAGTGGGAGGAACTCAGACCAATGCCACGATCATAGGTTCTGTCCTGAACCGTTATGAAGGTGTTCTTGCGGCGCAGACCGGACACGTAAGCTGTCATGAGGCCGGAGCAATCGAGTATACAGGACATAAGGTACTGACACTTCCGGCAGAAAACGGAAAGATCAAAGCAGAAAGTATCACAGATTATGTGGAAACTTTTTATGGGGATGAAAGTCACGACCATATGGTATTTCCGGGAATGGTTTATATTTCCCATCCGACAGAGTACGGAACACTTTATACGAAGAAAGAGCTGGAGGAAATTTCCGAGGTATGCCATAAATACGAGCTTCCGCTGTTTCTGGACGGAGCAAGACTTGGCTACGGTCTGGTAAGTCCGGAAGCAGATGTGACACTTGAGGATATCGCCAGATGTACAGATGTGTTCTACATCGGCGGAACCAAGGTCGGTGCACTCTGCGGTGAGGCAGTGGTCTTTACGAAAAAAGCTCCGAAGCACTTTATGACTATGGTGAAGCAGCAGGGAGCCCTTCTGGCAAAAGGCCGTCTTCTGGGAATCCAGTTTGACACACTGTTTACCGATGATCTGTATACAAGAATCAGCAAAAATGCTATTGAAACAGCCATGAAGCTGAAAAGAGCCCTTCAGGAAAAAGGATATCAGCTTTTCCTGGATTCTCCCACGAACCAGCAGTTTGTAGTTTTGGAAAATAAAAAGAAAGAAGAACTGGGCAAAGAAGTTCAGTTTGATTTCTGGGAAAAATATGATGAAGATCATACAGTGATCCGTTTTGCCACAAGCTGGGGAACAAAAATGGAAGATATTGACGCACTGATCGAGTTGCTGTAGGGCTGTCGGCAGACGATAAAAGAGATGAGATGGAAAAACTCCGTGAGGTCCGGGTGAATGCAGACCTCACGGAGTTTTTGTTTTCGAAAATTATAACTTCTTACCCTTCTCAGCAGCTGCGGTAAGCGCTTCGAATACGGCACTGCGGAAGCCGCTCTTTTCCAGGGTGCGGACACCTTCAATGGTAGTTCCTGCCGGTGAGCAGACCATGTCTTTCAGGTCTCCCGGGTGTCTGCCGGTTTCCAGAACCATTTTTGCGCTGCCGAGAACAGTCTGGGAAGCAAATTTATAAGCCTGCTTACGAGGCATTCCCTGGCTGACAGCGGCATCTGCCATGGCTTCGATAAACATAAACACATAAGCCGGTGAACAGCCGCCTACAGCGCCTGCGGCGTCCATCAGACGCTCCGGTACCACTTCGGTACAGCCAAAGCTGTCTGTGATCTTAAGGATTTCTGCCAGTTCGTCTTCCGAAACCCGGTCATTGGTACATACAGCAGTCATTCCGGCCCCAACTTGTGCAGGAGTATTAGGCATAAAACGGACAACTTTCAGAGGAAGACCGGCTTTTTCTTCCAGCCATGCAAGAGTCTTGCCGGGAGCGATTCCGATGATGGTGTGCTCTGTTGTGAGACTGTCGTGGACCTCTGTGAGAACTTTCTCATAAAACTGCGGCTTTACTGCAAGAACGACAGTTTTTGCAGATCTGACTATTTCATTGTTATTCAGAGTGGTGACAACACCAAGAGTTTTTTCACTGCGCGCTCTGCCTTCGTCTGTAAGGTTGGAAACAATGATCTCGTCCTTTGAAAAGATCCCCTGACGGAGAATACCGCCGATCATGGCAGAGGCCATATTTCCACATCCGATAAATCCAATCTTCATAAACAAAAATCCTCCTTGAAATTTATAAAAAAGGACACGCCTGACTGCGTGCCCTCTTTGGCAATGAAAGCAGATAACGGGAATCGAACCCGCCTCCTCAGCTTGGGAAGCTGATGTTCTACCGATGAACTATATCTGCCTGCATTACTAATTATAGCACCTGAAATAAGAAATACAAGTGCGATTTACGATACCAGTCAGTGATCGCTCTGCGTTACTGTTCAGTGGTAATATTCCGCGAAGCGTGTTACTGAGAACGGAGTGAACAGTAATCGCTCTGCCAGCCCTGGCTCATGGTACTGTTATGATATCTGGTGGAATAAGTTACATCTTCTCCGAACCAGTCCGGCGCAGTGTAGGCATTGGCGGCTTCCTCTGTAGGAAATTCCACCTCAGCCAGAAGAACTCCCTCGTATTCTCCGTGGAACACATCCAGTTCAATAAAAAGTCCGTCTTTTTCCGGGATCACATAGCGGTCCTTGGTAATGAGGATACCGTCTGCTTTAGGCTTCAGATGCTCATAGGCTTCAACGGTGAGCGGAAGATTATATTCTTCACGGCTCATGAGACCCTTGGATTTGTAAGTAAGAAAATAGTCATCATCCTGCCGGCGGATGCGGACGACAGGGGAAGTGCAAAGATACCCCTGCTCGATCCTGTGGCAGGGATAAGAAGCCAGATCCTGCGGAAGGTCATCCTTCCGGATCAGAAATTTACGTTCGATCTCCATATAAAAAACCTCCGGATTTGTGAAATGAAAAGATATTATGTTCAGTCTACAGGAAAAAAACAGGATTTGCAATGGCATATCTGTTGAAATTTCTTGACATTTTCAGATGGAAAAAGCATTATGGAAGGGAATGGGGAATACAGAAAATATTTATGGATTTTATAAAAGAAAGGATGAACAGGATCATGAGTAAAGTATATATTTTTTTCGCAGATGGTTTTGAAGATATTGAAGGACTGACCGTGGTAGATCTGATGAGAAGAGCCGGGATCGACATCCAGACAGTATCTATCAAAGAGACAAAAGAGATCAGAACCTCTCATGGGATCGATCTTCTTACAGACCGTACCTTTGGAGAATGTGATTTTTCCGATGCGGATATGCTTGTAATTCCGGGAGGAATGCCGGGAACAAAATATCTGGAGGAATATAAACCGCTGACTGAGCTTCTGACAGATTTCTATCAGAATGGTGGCAAGGTAGCAGCTATCTGTGCGGCACCAGGTATATTCGAGAGACTTGGATTCCTGAAAGGCAGAAATGCTACATCGTACCCATCTGTTATGGAACAGCTTAAAAGTGCCAGAACATCTCTGGAGCCTGTAGTGGTAGATGGAAATGTAACTACCAGCAGAGGCCTTGGAACAGCCATCGATTTCAGCCTTTCCCTGATCGGACAGCTGGAGGGAAGCGCAAAGGCAGAAGAGATCGCTGAATCGGTGGTGTATGTAAGAGCATGAAAAAAGAGATGAAACAGGTCCTGTGGGTAGTGGCGCTTTTTGTTATACTGATGACAGCCACAGGAAATTTGGTGTCAGCTGCCGGCTTTGACTGGTCGGATGATACATTCGGGAATGCTTGCAAAAAAGTGTATTCCGTATCTTTCAGGTCAGGCGGAGGAGCCTCCTCTGCTATATATAAAAAATTGGAAAAGAAACAGAAATATGGTTCCATGATCACGATTCCCAAAGTGCCGCAGGTCCCAGCAGGATATCAGGCAGAAGGATGGTCTCTGAAAAAAGGAGGAGCGGAGGCAGGATATAAGCCGGGAAAAAAATATTTTGTAAAAAGAAATGTAACGTTTTATGCAGTGATAAAAAAGAAGAACAATCCCAAACTGATCCTGCACAGGAATGACGGAGATATCTACAAGATCATCCAGGCTCCAAGCGGAAAACTGAAACTACCGGTGATGGCCAATGAAGAGAATTATACATTCCTTGGATGGTCTACCAGGGCAGGTCAGAAGACCGCACCAAGGTATGAAGCCGGACAGGTGATCACAGTCAGTGGGACCATGCATCTCTATGCGGTGAGATTCTGGCGGTATCAGGAACCGAATCTGGTCAGGAACAGCTTTCATTATCCTGAGAATTACGAAAGGATCATCTTCGTGGGAGATTCCAGGACATATGGTCTTCAGAAGGTATTGTACGAACAGTTTGGAAAGGAGTATGTGGACAGCCATGTCAGCTTTGTATGCTGTTCTAATACGGAACTGGGCTGGCTGAAGTCAACGGGCGCACAGGCTCTTTTGAAAGAAATAGAAAAATGTCGTAAAAATGAAAAATACGCAAAGATCGCAGTGGTGTTTAATCATGGTATCAATGATCTCAGAGATATTAACGGAAAACAGGATCTGAATGATAGACTCTCACAGTACGTGTCTTATATGAAAAAGCTGGGAACAAAGCTTTCCATGAAAAACTGCAGTCTGTATTATATGTCTGTGAATCCGATCAATGGAGGGGAAAAGGGAAGTACCAAGAATCGTAAATGTGAGGATGTCCGGACTTTTAACAGCGGTCTTGCCGGTGAGCTTGGAAGTCAGTACCACTATATTGATGTTTACAGTTATCTGATGCGGACCGGATATGGTACTGTATCCAATACGGGAGACGGTACAGACGATGGTGTTCATTATACGCCTAAAACTTATAAAAGGATTTTTACATTTTGTCTTAACAACATAAGAAAGACAGAAAATTACTTTGACATTGAGGACGTGGGCAGCTGAGAAATGCCCTGTGGGGGCATATGGAAAACTGAAAAAAATACTGGCGTTTTTACAGTGGTTATGCTATACTACAGAAATGACTGTAAATATATAATGCGAGTGTTAACTATTTTATATAAGGTATTTACTCGATATGATTAAGGAGGAACAAGAAACATGAGTTTACAGGTGGAGAAAATGGAGAAAAACATGGCGAAACTTACAATCGAGGTTTCCGCCGAGGATCTTGACAAAGCAATGCAGAATGCATATCAGAAAGCAAAAGGCAGAATTTCTATTCCGGGATTCCGTAAAGGAAAAGCTCCAAGAAAAATGATCGAGCAGATGTACGGAAAGGGAGTATTCCTTGAGGACGCTGCAAACGCTCTGATCCCTGAGCATTACAGCAAAGCACTTGCTGAGTGTGATCTTGAGATCGTTTCCCAGCCTAAGATCGATGTAACACAGGTTGAGCCTGGCAAACCATTTATCTTTACAGCAGAAGTAGCTACTAAACCAGAGGTAACTCTTGGTGACTATAAAGGACTTGAGGTTCCGAAGTCTGAGACAGAGGTAACAGACGAGGAAGTTGAGGCTGAGCTTAAGAAAGAGCAGGAGAAAAACTCCAGAACCATCACAGTTGAGGATCGTGCAGCACAGAACGGCGATACAGCAACTATCGATTTCGAGGGCTTCGTAGATGGTGAGGCATTCGAGGGCGGTAAAGGAACAGACTATCCGCTGACACTTGGATCCAACACCTTCATCCCGGGATTCGAGGAGCAGCTTGTTGGTGCTAACACAGGTGATCACGTAGAAGTTAAGGTTACATTCCCAGAGGAGTATCAGGCAAAAGAGCTGGCTGGCAAAGAAGCTGTATTCCAGTGCGATGTTAAGAAGATCGAAGCAAAAGAGCTTCCGGAGCTTGACGATGACTTTGCTAAGGATGTATCTGAGTTTGATACACTTGCTGAGTACAAGGAAGACGTTAAGAAGAACCTGACAGAGAAGAAAGCAGAAGATGCACGTCGTGCAAAAGAAGACGCAGCAGTAGATAAAGTGATCGAGAATGCACAGATGGATATTCCGGAGGCAATGATCGAGACACAGACACGTCAGATGCTTGACGATTTCGCAAGAAGAATGCAGTCCCAGGGTCTTTCCATGGAGCAGTACTTCCAGTTCACAGGCCAGAGCGTTGACAAGATGATGGAAGACATGAAGCCACAGGCTCTTAAGAGAATCCAGACAAGACTTGTTCTTGAGAAGATCGCTGAGGTAGAGAACATCCAGCCAACAGAGGAAGAAGTTAACGAAGAGATCTCCAAGATGGCAGAGATGTACAAGATGGAAGCAGACAAATTAAAAGATCTCATCGGTGAGAACGAGATGGAGCAGATGAAGAAAGATATGGCTGTTCAGAAAGCTGTTACATTAGTTGCCGATGCAGCTGTAGAGGCGTAATAAACCTCGGAAATGGAGGGCAAAATGAGTTTAGTACCTTACGTCATTGAGCAGACCAGCAGAGGAGAAAGAAGTTATGATATCTATTCAAGACTTCTTAAGGACCGAATCATTTTCCTTGGAGAAGAGGTAAACGATGTCAGTGCAAACCTGATCGTTGCGCAGCTTCTCTTCCTGGAAGCAGAAGATCCTTCCAAGGATATCCAGCTTTATATTAACAGCCCGGGTGGTTCTGTAACTGCCGGAATGGCAATTTATGATACAATGCAGTATATCAAGTGCGATGTATCTACGATCTGCCTTGGAATGGCAGCCAGCATGGGAGCTTTCCTCCTGTCCTCCGGTGCCAAAGGCAAGAGATATGCACTGCCGAATTCGACGATCATGATCCATCAGCCATCAGGCGGTGCACAGGGGCAGGCTACAGAGATCCAGATCGTAGCTGACCAGATCGCAAAAACCAAAAAGAAGCTGAACGAGATTCTTTCTGCGAATACCGGACAGCCTCTTGAGATTGTGGAAAAAGATACTGACCGTGACAACTATATGACAGCGGAAGAAGCTAAGGCATACGGCCTGATCGACGGTGTTGTGATCCACAAATAATGCGTAAGAAAAGACTCCTGTAAAGACACAGGAGTCTTATCTTGCTTTAAAAAGGAATTTTAAATGTCTGCGAGAGACGGACATTTACGCTTAGAAAGGAAACAAAAAGATATGGCAGATAAAGTAAAAGAAGGAAAGGTAAGATGCTCCTTTTGCCATAAGACTGAAGATCAGGTACGCAAGCTGATCGCAGGTCCGGATGGAGCATATATTTGTGATGAATGTATCGGGATCTGCTCCGAGATCATGGAAGAAGAATTCAGTATGTATGATCATGAGGCAGATTATGAAACAGGGATCAACCTTCTGAAACCGGAAGAGATCCACAGTATCCTGGATGAGTATGTGATCGGACAGGATGATGCCAAGAAGGCACTTTCCGTAGCTGTTTACAATCATTACAAGAGGATTCTTGCTTCAAGAAACCTGGACGTGGAGCTGCAGAAGAGTAATATCCTGATGCTTGGTCCGACCGGTTCCGGTAAGACACTTCTTGCACAGACACTGGCAAGACTGCTGAATGTTCCTTTTGCCATCGCAGATGCCACTACTCTCACAGAGGCAGGTTATGTTGGCGAGGATGTTGAGAACATTCTTCTGAAGATCATTCAGGCAGCCGATTACGATATTGAGCGTGCCCAGTACGGGATCATCTATATCGATGAGATCGATAAGATCACAAGAAAATCCGAGAATACCTCCATCACCAGAGATGTGTCCGGTGAGGGCGTACAGCAGGCACTTCTGAAAATTCTGGAAGGAACCGTTGCAAGCGTACCTCCTCAGGGAGGAAGAAAGCATCCTCATCAGGAATTTATCCAGATCGATACTACAAACATCCTGTTCATTTGCGGTGGTGCTTTTGACGGACTGGAGAAGATCATCGAGGCAAGACAGGATACCAAATCCATTGGTTTCGGGGCGGAGGTTTCCGAAAAGGAAGACCGCAATGTGGGCGAAGTTCTGAAGGAGGTTATGCCGGAGGACTTTATTAAATTTGGTCTGATCCCGGAGTTTATCGGACGAGTTCCGGTCGTGGTAACCTTGGATTCTCTGGATGAAGAAGCACTGATCCGTATTCTGAAGGAGCCTAAGAATTCCCTCACAAAACAGTACGACAAGCTTTTTGAGCTGGATGGCGTGCAGCTTGAGTTCCAGGATGAAGCACTTGAGACAGTTGCCCGGAAATCTCTTGAGAGAAAAACAGGTGCCAGAGGACTTCGTGCCATCATGGAGCATACCCTGATGGATCTGATGTACAAGACACCATCGGACGACACCATCCGTAAGTGTATCGTCACAAAAGAGGCAGTGGAGGGAACCGGAGAGCCGGAGATCATCCACGGGGAGGCCAAGACTCCTGCAAAAAAAGCAGGACGCAAAACATCCCGTTCGAAAAAGAAAGGCAAGCCGGAAACAGCTTGATGAAGGGAATGACATAAATGACAAATCAGGTCAATATATTGCCAATGATCGCTCTCCGTGGGACTACAGTCCTTCCGGATATGATCGTACACTTTGATGTGAGCAGGGAGAAATCTATCCGTGCCGTGGAAGCAGCCATGCTCCATGACCAGAAGATCTTTCTGCTGACACAGAAGGATCCTGAGGTGGAAATACCGGAACTTACGGATCTGTATCAGGTAGGAACCGTCGCTTATATCAAGCAGGTGGTGAAGCTTCCGCAGGATCTTTACCGGGTTCTGGTAGAGGGACTGGACAGGGCAGAGGTTCTGGGCCTGGAGCAGGAGGAACCATATCTGAAGGCGGAATGCGAGATCGTTACGGCACAGGAAGAGGATTACCCGGAACCGGTAAAGGACGCCATGCTTCGCAGCATCCGGGAGCTTTTTCAGAGATACTGCAGAGAAAGCGGAAAAGTAAGCAAGGATCTGGTAACCCAGATCATGAACATCGAAGATGTGCAGGAAACCATCGACCAGATCGCAGTAAATCTTCCGATGGCGTATCAGAACAAGCAGAAGCTTCTGGAAGCAGTGTCTTTGAATGACCGTTATGAGATCCTTGGAGCGCTTCTTGGCAGCGAGATCGAGGTGATCCATATCACCAAAGATCTTCAGCGCAAGGTGAAATCCCATATCGACAAGAATCAGAGAGAGTATATCCTCCGGGAACAGCTGAAAACCATCCGTGAGGAGCTGGGCGAGGAGAATACTGCTGATGATATCGATGAATTTAAAAAACAGCTGAAGGAGCTGGATGCATCTGATGAAGTAAAAGAGAAGATTTCCAAGGAGATCAGCCGTTTTAAAGGAATGGCAGCCAGTGCTGCAGAGGCAACGGTGCAGAGAGGCTATCTGGAAACCGTTCTTGCACTTCCGTGGAATAAGAAATCCGAGGATTCCGAGGATCTTGAGAACGCATGGAAGGTTTTGGAAGAGGGTCATTACGGACTGAAAGAGGTCAAAGAACGTATCATGGAATTCCTTGCTGTACGTAAGCTGACCCACAAGGGAAAGAGTCCGATCCTCTGTCTGGTGGGACCTCCGGGAACCGGAAAAACTTCCATTGCACGTTCTGTGGCAGAGGCCATGAACAAGAAATACGTCCGCATCTGTCTTGGAGGTGTCCGTGATGAGGCAGAGATCCGTGGCCACAGAAAGACTTACGTCGGTGCCATGCCAGGAAGGATCACAGTCGCACTGAAGGAAGCCGGAGTCAGCAACCCGCTGATGCTTCTTGATGAGATCGATAAGACCAGCAGCGATTATAAAGGAGATACCTCCGCAGCACTTCTGGAGGTTCTGGATCCGGAGCAGAACAGTAAGTTCAATGATCACTATGTAGAGATTCCCCAGGATCTTTCCGAGGTACTGTTTATTGCCACTGCAAATGATGTTCAGGGAATCCCGAGACCTCTTCTTGACCGTATGGAGCTGATGGAAATCCCGGGATATACGGAAAATGAGAAGGAACATATCGCAAGGGAGCATCTGATCCCGAAGCAGATGGAGATCAACGGTATTCCGGAAGGCAAGCTGGTGATCCAGCCGGCAGCTCTTGGCAAGCTGATCAACAACTATACCAAGGAAGCAGGAGTCCGTTCTCTGGAGAGAGGCATCGGACGTATCTGCAGAAAAACTGCACGTGCTATCATGGAAGAGGGTAAGGATAAGGTAGTTGTCACATCCAGAAATATTTCCAGATTCCTTGGCAAAGAACGATATAACTATCTAATGGCCAATGAGAAGGATGAGATCGGGATCGCCCGCGGTCTTGCATGGACACAGGTAGGCGGTGATACCCTGCAGATCGAAGTCAATATCATGCCCGGAAAAGGCGAGCTGCTTCTTACCGGACAGCTTGGAGATGTGATGAAGGAATCTGCACAGGCAGGTATCAGCTATATCCGTTCGGTTTCTGACCAATATGAGATCGATCCGGAATTTTTCCAGAAGCATGATATGCATGTACATATTCCGGAGGGTGCCGTTCCGAAGGATGGCCCGTCCGCCGGTATTACAATGGCAACTGCCATGCTGTCTGCAATTATCGAAAAACCGGTACGTGCGGATCTTGCCATGACCGGTGAGATCACCTTAAGAGGCCGTGTGCTTCCGATCGGCGGACTGAAAGAGAAGCTGCTTGCAGCTAAATATGCCAGGATCAAGGAAGTCCTTGTTCCGGAAAAAAATCGTCCGGATATCGAGGAGATGGACAGAGAGATCATCCAGGGACTGGATATCCGGTTTGTGGATAACATGAAAGAAGTTCTCGGTGAAGCTCTTGCATAAACAAAAAACAGAAAAACCCTGCCCTGACCTTCAGGACAGGGCTTTTAAAAGAAAAGGGAGGAATAACGAATGGTAATCAAAAACGTATCGCTGGATATCGTCTGCGGCATCACAAGCAAGATCCCGGACACAGGAAGGCCGGAGGTAGCTTTTGCGGGAAAATCAAATGTAGGGAAATCCTCCCTGATCAATGGTCTGATGAACCGCAAGGCCCTGGCAAGAACCAGCGCACAGCCGGGAAAAACACAGACGATCAATTTTTATAACATTAATGAAGCAATGTATCTCGTAGACCTGCCGGGCTACGGCTACGCCAAGGTCTCTGCAGCAGAGAAGGAAAAATGGGGAAAAATGATCGAGGGCTATCTTCATAATTCCAAAGAGCTCCGTGCGGTTTTTCTCCTGGTGGATATTCGCCACAAGCCTTCCGCCAATGACAAGCAGATGTATGACTGGATTTGTCACAACGGATATGAGCCGGTGATCATCGCAACCAAGCTTGACAAGCTGAAACGCAGCCAGGTGGCAAAAAGCCTGAAGGAGATCCGCATCGGACTGGGCCTTCCGAAAGAGGGAAAGATCCTTCCGTTTTCTGCGGAGACGAAGCAGGGAAGAGACGAGATATGGGCACTGATCGATGAGTTGACCGGCCTTGGTGAACCGGCAGCTACAGAGGATTAAGGAGAGCAGAAAAGATGGGAATTATCAAGGCGCTTAAGCTGGGATTTGACTATCAGAGATACGATGATGACGGCAATGTGGTAGACATGCAGCGTGCAGTCAATGATGTGAACCTGGACATTAAAGCAGGAGAATTTGTGGCAGTTCTGGGACATAACGGATCCGGAAAATCCACACTGGCGAAGCATATGAATGCGCTTCTGATCCCAACAGAGGGAACGATGCTGGTGGACGGGATCGATACCGCCAGAGAGACCAAACTCTGGAAGGTACGCCAGAAGGCAGGAATGGTATTTCAGAATCCGGATAACCAGATCATAGGAACCGTTGTGGAAGAGGATGTAGGCTTTGGTCCGGAAAATATGGGAGTTCCTACAGATGATATCTGGAAACGGGTGAATGACAGCCTGGAAAAAGTCGGTATGACAGCTTATCGTTATCAGTCCCCAAACAAGCTTTCCGGAGGGCAGAAGCAGAGAGTGGCTATTGCAGGCGTGATGGCCATGCGCCCGCGGTGCATCATTCTGGATGAGCCTACCGCCATGCTGGATCCTAACGGAAGAAAGGAAGTCCTGGAGGCAGTGCGGGAGCTGAACCGTAAGGAAAAGGTAACAGTCATTCTGATCACCCATTACATGGAGGAAGTGATCCATGCTGACCGTGTTTATGTCATGGACAGCGGAAATGTTGTGATGCAGGGAAATCCCAAAGAGATCTTTTCCCAGGTGGATACTCTTAAGGCGTATGGACTGGATGTACCACAGGTAACACTTCTTGCATATGAACTGAAGAAATCCGGCGTGGATGTTCCGGATGGAATACTGACTACAGAGGAGCTGGTGAGCGCATTATGTCAATCGAATTAAAAAATGTAACCTATACCTACAGCCCCGGGACAGCCTATGAGAGCCATGCGCTGAAGGATGTCAGCCTTGTGATCCCGGACGGCCAGTTTATCGGGATCATCGGACACACAGGAAGCGGAAAATCCACGCTGATCCAGCATCTGAATGCGCTGGTACAGCCAACATCCGGCCAGGTTCTGTATAACGGAGAAGATGTGTGGGCTGAGAAATATGACCGGAAACAGCTCCGCAGCGAGGTTGGTCTGGTGTTCCAGTACCCGGAGCATCAGCTGTTTGAAAATGATGTGATCTCGGATGTATGCTTCGGACCTATGAATCAGGGACTTTCCAGGGAAGAAGCAGAGAAAGAAGCGAAGCAGGCGCTGACTCAGGTTGGAGTAAAAGAGTCCAATTTCAAGAAATCACCCTTTGAGCTTTCCGGAGGCCAGAAAAAAAGGGTAGCTATTGCAGGGGTTCTTGCCATGAACCCGAAGATCCTGATCCTGGACGAGCCCACAGCAGGGCTTGACCCGAAGGGCAGGGATGATATCCTGGATCAGATCGCAGAGCTTCATAAGGTGCGAGGGATAACCATTGTTCTGGTTTCCCACAGCATGGAGGATATTGCGAAATACGTGGAGCGCCTCATTGTTATGAATCACGGAGAAGCTGTATTTGATGATGAGCCGAAGAAGGTTTTTTTCCATTATAAGGAACTGGAAACCATGGGACTTGCCGCACCGCAGATCACTTATATCATGCATGCGCTGAAGGAACATGGGCTGCATGTGGATGCAGATGCCACAACGGTGGAGGAAGCCAGAGACAGTATCCTTGCCGCACTTGCGCAGGCGAACTCTCCATTACTGAACAAAGGAGGGGCGGAAAAATGATCAGAGATATTACCATTGGCCAGTATTATCCGGCCAAATCCGTTCTTCACAGACTGGACCCACGGACCAAATTTCTGGGAACTCTGGGATTTCTGATCTCTGTGTTCCTGTTCCATACATTTCTCGGATATGCGGTGGCAACAGCATTTCTGGTAGCCATGATCGCAATATCCAAGGTCCCGGTGAAATTCATGTTCAAGGGTCTGAAGGCTATCGTTATGATCCTTCTGATCACGGTTGTGTTCAATATCATCCTGACGCCTGGCGAAGTGCTGTGGCGTTTCGGGATCATCAAGGTCACAAGGGAAGGCCTTGTTCTTGCAGGAAGAATGGCAATCCGTCTTGTTTACCTTGTGATCGGATCTTCCATCATGACATTGACTACCACGCCGAATCAGCTGACAGATGGTCTGGAGAGACTGCTCCGTCCGCTGAACAAGATCCGGGTGCCGGTACATGAGATCGCCATGATGATGTCCATTGCCCTTCGATTTATCCCGATCCTTCTGGAGGAGACGGATAAGATCATGAAGGCACAGATCGCCAGAGGTGCAGATTTCGAAAACGGAAACCTGATCCAGAAGGCGAAAAATATGGTACCCCTTCTTGTACCGCTGTTTATTTCAGCGTTCCGCCGCGCCAATGATCTGGCAATGGCCATGGAAGCAAGGTGTTACCATGGTGGAGAGCACAGAACACAGATGAAGCCGCTGCATTATGAAAAAAGAGATTATGCGGCCTATGGAATCCTTGTGGCATATCTTGCGGTGGGTGTTGCATTCCGTGTGGCGGGACTGTAGCCAAATCCTGCCGGTACTCAGACATGGAACGGTCCGAAGCGCTGCATTTTGCACAGCAGAACTGTAACCGGATCAGGCAGGCATTTTGCAGGACGGTATGTCTGTTTTGGGATAGAAAGTACTGCAGGGATGTCTGTATCAGGAGGGAATATATTTTATGAAACGAGTAGGACTTGTTGTAGCTTATGATGGAACCAAGTACTCAGGCTGGCAGACACAGCCAAATGGAATCACCATTCAGGGCGTTTTAAACGATACCTTAAGTGAGCTGCTTGGGGAAAAGATCGAGACCATCGGTGCCAGCCGTACAGATGCAGGAGTGCACGCTCTTGGAAATGTGGCGGTGTTTGATACCGAATCCAGGATCCCCGGGGAAAAATTTTCCTATGCACTGAACCAGAGACTTCCGGAGGATATCCGTATCCAGCTTTCTGAGGAGGTGGAGCCGGATTTTCATCCCCGTTACTGTGACAGTGAAAAAACATATGAATATCGTATCCTGAACCGGCGGTTTCCGGTGCCAACGGAGCGTTTGTACTCTTATTTTTACCATTATAAACTGGATGTGGATAAGATGAAGGAAGCAACATCTTATCTGATCGGACGCCATGATTTTGCCAGCTTCTGCGGCTCCGGCGCACAGGTGAAGACCACCATCCGCACCGTGACCTCCATGGACGTGTGGAGAGATGGTGACATGGTGACCATCCGCATTTCAGGAACAGGTTTCCTTTACAATATGGTGCGTATCATTTCCGGAACCCTGATCGAGATCGGAAACGGGCAGTATCCGCCGGAACGCATGGATAAGATCCTGAAAGCCTGTGACCGCGGGGCAGCAGGCCCCACAGCTCCGGCTCAGGGGTTGACGCTGATGGGAATCGAGTTTTTCTGAAAACAGGAATTTTGTTGAAAATTACAAGAAAAAACAGTTGACAGGCAAGGTGCCTTATAATATAATAACTCAATGTGACGTAGTGCGAAGATGCTTGAGCCAATAGCCCCGGCGACGGCATTTTATCAGCGGTTTCGGACATTTCCGCGATTTATTTTGCACCCGCGTTTCCATTTACTTTTTTTCGCGGAAGTACCGCGGTTTGAGAAACATTATCGTTGATAAATAACAGGAGGTAGGACCATGCAGACTTATATGGCTAATCCGGATAAAATCGAAAGAAAATGGTATGTAGTTGACGCAGAGGGTTGCACTCTGGGACGTCTGGCATCCGGTGTTGCAAGTGTTTTAAGAGGAAAGAACAAACCTCAGTTTACACCGCACGTTGACACAGGAGATTATGTAATCGTTGTAAACGCTGATAAAATCAAAGTTACAGGCAAGAAGCTTGAGCAGAAGATTTATTATAACCACTCCGACTATGTTGGTGGAATGAAAGAAACCACATTAAAAGAAATGTTAGCAAAGAAACCTGAGAAGGTTATCGAGCTCGCAGTTAAGGGAATGCTTCCGAAAGGACCTCTTGGAAGAGCTATGAACAAGAAACTTTTCGTATACGCAGGACCAGAGCACAAACATGAGGCTCAGAAGCCTGAAGTTTTAACATTTTAATAGGAGGTAGAAAACATTGGCTAGCGCAAAATTCTACGGAACAGGAAGAAGAAAGAAATCAATCGCAAGAGTTTACCTGGTACCTGGAACAGGTAAAATCACTATCAATAAAAGAGATATCGATGAGTACTTCGGACTTGAGACTCTGAAGGTTATCGTTCGTCAGCCACTGGCTTTAACAGAGACAGAGGGTAAATTCGACGTGATCGTTAATGTTCACGGCGGTGGATACACAGGACAGGCTGGAGCAATCCGTCATGGTCTTTCCAGAGCACTCCTTGAGGCAGACAAAGACTACAGACCAGCTCTTAAAGCTGCTGGATTCCTTACACGTGATCCACGTATGAAAGAGCGTAAGAAATACGGTCTCAAAGCTGCTCGTCGCGCACCGCAGTTCAGCAAGCGATAATTCCAATCGAATACGGAAATTTATCAAAACCTCGGAAATTTTTGATTTTCCGGGGTTTTTTTATGCCTGAAAGTTCTTGGATTTTCTAAAAAAGTGGGCGATTTTGAAGTGTAGAACACACGTAGCGCACAAAACACCTTAAAAAATATATTGAGTATATTGCAAAGAAAAATTGCGTATGATATAATGCCAGTAGGCAAAAGGTATTAAAGTGTTTATAACAAAAAGAGTGAAAGCCCTTGAAGTTGCAGCTTCTTGGGCTTTCTTCTTATTTTATTATAGTGGATAAGAAACCACTAGGCTATTTGTTGTCCCTATCATGTCTGTCTAACCATTTGCAGATGAGATGGCAAGTAACACCTGCCGCAACAGTGATGATAAAGGTAATTAAAGTGTCTATAACGTTCACCTCCTCCCGTTGCCGGGTTTCGGTTGGACAACAATAGTATTATAGCATAGAACAATACGGACGGGAAGCAAATATATTTGCCCTTTATGGCAGTGTATTTGCAGGAACAGTGTAGCGCCGAAAAAATTGAAAGCAATGTATGAGACACTTTAATAGATATTTGATCAGACAAGGACTCTGATCGGACGAATGGGAGGTATGCTTCATGCCGTTACAGATTATCAGAAACGATATTACAAAAATGCGCGTTGACGCAATCGTCAATGCTGCCAACACTTCTCTTTTGGGCGGCGGTGGTGTGGACGGCTGCATTCATCGTGCCGCCGGACCGGAACTGCTTGCAGAATGCAGTACGCTGCATGGCTGCGAGACTGGCAGCGCAAAAATCACAAAGGGATATCGCCTGCCCTGCAAATATGTGATTCATGCAGTCGGCCCGCGCTGGCGAGATGGCAAGCATCAGGAACAACAGCTTCTGGAATCCTGTTATCGGACATCTTTGAACCTGGCAAAAGAAAATGGCTGTCAGGCGGTGGCTTTTCCGCTGATTTCCTCCGGCATCTACGGCTATCCAAAAGACCAGGCTCTGAAGGTTGCAGTCGATACCATCAGTGCATTCTTGCTGAAAAATGAGATGATGGTCTACATCGTTATCTTTGATAAGAAGGCATATCAGATTAGCGGAAAACTGTTTGCTGATATCGCGGCGTACATAGATGACTGGTATGTGGATGAACATACCGACAGTCGAGTAGAACAGAGACGGCGGCTTGAAGCGCTGTCAGAGGAATCCTGCTTTGAAGCTGCATCTGCCCCGCTGCCGTCCGAAGTAATCTGTAAATCTTGCAGCAGTCAATCTCTGGAGGAGGCACTGGGGCAGATTGATGAGAGCTTTTCGGAAATGCTGCTGCGGAAGATTGACGAAAGCGGCATGACGGATGCCCAGTGTTACAAGAAGGCAAACATTGACCGGAAACTCTTTTCCAAAATTCGCTCTGATAAATTCTATAAGCCATCCAAACCAACAGTGCTGGCATTTGCTCTCGCTTTGGAGTTGCCGCTTGCCCAGATGCAGGAGATGCTCGGCAAGGCAGGATTTACTCTTTCCCACTCGAGCAAATTCGATATCATTGTAGAATATTTTGTCGAACGGGGAAACTACAATGTGTATGAAATCAACGAGGCATTGTTTGCTTTTGACCAGAGCCTGATCGGGGCATAAGGACAAAGAAATGTCGTTTTCTATGCGACCACTTCACAAAAGAAAATCGCTATATTATGGCTGTAAGGTACGAAACCGAGCAGCCATAATCTTTTGGGAGGACAAGCATATGAGAAAAAATTTAACAGAGATCGTTTTTATCTTAGACCGCAGCGGTTCCATGATCGGATTGGAACGGGATACCATCGGCGGATTCAATTCCATGATTGAGCAGCAGAAAAAAGCAGAGGGCGAAGCACTGATCTCAACGGTGCTGTTTGACAATGTGAGCGAAGTCCTGCACGACCGTGTAAATGTAAAGGATATCCGACCGATGACTGACCGTGATTACACGGTTCGCGGATGCACGGCACTCTTAGATGCCATCGGCGGTGCGATTCATCACATTGGAAATGTTCATAAGTACGCAAGGCCGGAGGAGGTGCCGGAACATACCATGTTCGTAATCACTACGGACGGAATGGAAAATGCCAGCCGCCGGTACAACAGCGAAAAAGTGAAGCAGATGATCGAGCGGCAGAAAGCGAAATACGGTTGGGAGTTTTTGTTCCTTGGTGCCAATATTGACGCAGTAGAGACTGCAAGCCAGTTCGGAATCGGTGCAGATCGTGCAGTCAACTATCAGTGCGACAGTGAAGGAACCGCGTTGAATTATGAAGTGGTCAGCGAAGCAATCAGCTCTGTCCGGTGCAGTGCTCCGCTGAGCGCAGATTGGAAAAAGCGTATAGACGAGGACTACAAAAAGCGTGGAGGTTGCAAGCACAAGTAAATGTTTTTGAAGCCGGGATGATGATTCATTCCGGTTTTTTCTTTGGCGGAACTGCTGTTAAAGCATCCGGAACGGCGCAAGACGTCCGGTGGACGTCTGCTTTGCGCGGACCGGAGTGGAACGGAGACGCAGCAGCCCGATGCCGCAGGCAGCGTTCTATGGGGATTGGAGAGTTTCCCCAACAAGCAGAAAATCGCTTTCATGTCACGAAAGCCCTGCTTGCGAATTAGTGGGGGCACGAAAGCTAAAGCTTAACGAGGATAGAATATCTTGATTTTCCGCGAGGTTTGGAGTACAATTATTGTGATTACATGTAGAATTTGCTCGGATTAGATCGGAGAATTGTATGGGCTATTTATCAATCAGACAGACAGCAGAAAAATGGAACCTTTCGGCAAGATGGATCAGTGATCTTTGTAAAGCCGGACGAATTCCCGGAGCAACGAAAATCGGTTCATACTGGGCGATTCCAGAGGATGCGGAAAAGCCAGCTGACGCAAGAATCAAGAGTGGTCGCTACGTGAAGACAAAAGAAAACTAAGAAAGGGGTCGTACCAATGGCTGCAATCAATGATTTAATAAGCCAGATCCAAGATGAGACTCTTCGAAATAGAATTCAGGAAGAAGTGAGTAAAATGGCCAAGCAGAAGAAATTCGGCTTGGTCTTTGAAGAACATATGCCGGAAAGCACGCCTCTCTATGATATGCCTATCAAAAGAGGCTGTAACGTTATGCGCCGTGACAGTAAGGACGACAAATCCATCTATGTTGTGCTGAGAGTTGAAGGCGATACCGCTGTCTGCGTTAAGCCGGAACAGAAAGACGAAGCAGTCACCTTTGACCTGAAGGATATCGTTCGTGTTGCGGAATTTGGAGAATCCATCTATCCCTATCTGAAACCGTTGGATTCAGTTTGCAATGCACCGGATAGCGATCTCTGGCACACGCTGATTGAAGCGGACAACTATCACGCCTTGCAGCTTCTGGAATATTTGTATGCGGGTAAGGTGGATTGCATTTATATCGACCCGCCATACAATACCGGCGCAAAGGACTGGAAATACAACAACGATTATGTGGACGGCAATGATGCTTACCGTCATAGTAAGTGGCTCTCATTTATGCAGCGCCGGTTGAAGCTGGCAAAGAAACTGTTGAACCCGGCGGATTCTGTTTTAATTGTAACTATTGATGAAAAAGAATACCTGCATCTTGGCTGTCTGCTGGAGGAAATGTTTCCAGAGGCACAAATTCAAATGGTTAGCATCACTATTAACCCATCTGGTGCTATAAGAAAAAACCTTTTTTCTCGAGCTGATGAATATGCTTTCTTTGTGATTCTAGGGGATGCACATGTTGTTCAGAAAAAAGGTGATGGAGATGAAGTTGAAGTTAGATGGTGGTATTTAAGACGGCTTGAGTACGGTTCTCGGAGAGGTACTGTGAAGGGAGGCATAGCTCAGTTTTACCCAATTTATATAGACAATGAAACTCATAAAATCGTCAAAATAGGCAAGGCACTTCCACATACACAAGATCGTCATTCAGTACCAGACATTGATGGTGCCACCACGGTGTTTCCGATTAGAGATGATGGTATAGAAATGAATTGGGGCGTTACAGGAGAAACACTTGCAAGACTTTTAGAAAAAAAGGTGATTCAAGTGTTGCCTAACAAAAAATCTCCTTACCAGCCTTATACGATAAAGTATTTAAGTGAAAATTTTGAAGAGAAAATAGCGTCCGGAAGATGGGCTGTAAAAGGCTATAGAGAAGATGGCTCTAAAATTGTTGTGGAAACCGGAGGAAAACTTACAAGAGCCACTACAGTATGGAACGAAAAAAGCTATGATGCGAAAACATATGGCACTGTCCTGCTGAAAAATATAGTTGGTGATGCACGTTTTTCATTTCCGAAATCACTTTATTCTGTCCGCGACTCATTGAAGTATTTTGTAGCAGAAAAGCCAGCTGCCCTCATCATTGACTTCTTCGCAGGCAGCGGCACGACCATGCATGCAGTGAACCTGCTCAACGCTGAGGATGGTGGGCACAGACGTTGCATTATGGTGACGAATAATGAGGTCTCCGCAGATGAAGCAAAGATGCTGAAAACAAAGGCTATCAGCCCGGTAATGCGGAATGGGAAAAGCTCGGCATCGCCCACTATGTCACTTGGCCGCGTACAGTTTGTTCTATTAAGGGACAAGATATAAACGGAAAGCCGCTCAAAGGAGATTATCTCGGCTGCGAGCCGCTGATGCATATGGCGGACGGTTTCAAAGCAAATGCAGCATTCTTCAAACTTGGGTTCTTGGATTCGACAGCAGTCTCTCTCGGTATGCGCTTTTCGGAAATGCTGCCTACATTGTGGTTGAAAACTGGTGCAAAAGGAAAATGCCCGGAATTGACCGGAGAGCAAATGCCGGACATGCTGATCTTGCCGGAGAATCAATTTGCGGTCTTGATTAACGAGAATTCATTTGCCGATTTTGCAGAAAAGCTTGCAGAACATCCTGAAATCCAAACCGTATTCTTGGCAACCGATTATGAAGTGAATTATCAATCGATGGTAAAAAATCTGAATGTCACAGAGGCGTATCAGCTTTACCGGGATTACTTGGATCACTTCCGTATGAACAGAGGGAGAAACTAAGAATGATTTGTGAATTATTTCCATTTCAAAAACAGGCGGTCAATGAAATGCGCCTCCGCGTGGCGATGGCGCTGAATAACTATCGCATGCTGAAGATCCCTCAGGTGGTTTCGCTCCAGGCACCAACGGGTTCTGGCAAAACGATTATCATGTCTGCTCTGATTGAAGATATCTTTTACGGTTCAGAGCAGTTTACTGAACAGCCGGAGGCTATTTTTGTATGGCTTTCGGATTCTCCACAGCTGAATGAGCAGTCCAAACAGAAGATCGAGCTGAAGGCAGATAAGATCCGTATGGATCAGTGTGTAGTGATTTCGGATGAATCTTTCGACCGAGAGATTCTGGAGGACGGTCATATCTATTTTCTGAATACGCAGAAGCTTGGCAAGGCCGGTAATCTGAGCCGTCATTCGGATACGCGACAGTATACGATTTGGGAGACCATTGAAAATACGGCAAGAGAAAAAGCTGATCGTCTGTATTTCATTATTGATGAGGCACACCGCGGTATGCAGGGACGCCAGGCGGGAACGGCAACTACCATCATGCAGCGATTTATCAAGGGAAGCAGCGAACAGAATCTGTTGCCCATTCCGGTCGTCATCGGAATGAGCGCGACCGCCGAACGTTTTAATTCCCTTGTAGGACAGGCAACAAATTCTACATTGCATAAGGTTATTATTTCCCCGGCTCAAGTTCGCCAATCTGGATTGCTCAAAGATCGTATTGTAATCACTTATCCGGAAGATCCAATTAAACACGGTGACATGGCCGTTCTCCAGGCTGCAACAGACGAATGGCAGGATAAGTGCAAGCACTGGTATCAGTATACCTATGAGCAGCACTACACCAATGTAAATCCGGTGTTTGTTATCCAAGTCTGCGCTGGTTCCGGTACGAAAGTATCTGACACCGATCTGGACGATGTAATTGCGAAAATCGAAGAACGTATGGGCGATAGCTTCAAGGAAAATGAAGTCGTGCATACCTTCGGTTCAACGGGCACATTGTCGATTCACGGATTGACCGTGCCGCATATCGAGCCATCCGAGATCGCAGAAGATCGCCGCATTCGTGTTGTCTTATTTAAGGAAAATCTGTCCACTGGCTGGGACTGCCCTCGTGCAGAAACTATGATGTCCTTCCGGCGTGCGGAAGACGCAACCTATATTGCGCAGCTGCTCGGACGTATGGTTCGTACACCGCTTCAGTGTCATGTTCTCGTGGATGACTCCTTAAATGATGTGCGGCTATTCCTTCCGTATTTCAACCAGGATACCGTCCAAAAGGTTATTGATGAATTGCAGGCAACCGAAGGTGGAGAGATTCCGACAGTTGTCGATGGTGAATCTCTTGAGGAGCAGAACTATGATACATGGTCGGTTCACAACCAGCGAAAGAAAACGCAAAAACTGACGGTGGGGCAGTTGAGCATATTTGATTATCCGAATGGCTTCCAAGAAGAGCCTGCTGTGGCACCTTCCACAGCAGTTGGCGATATGCCAAATTCTGGAGTTGTGGCAGTGAACCAAGGTAGAGTAGATTCAGAACTTCCCGCAGAAGGACAACACCAGACGATTCCACTGGAAACAGTGCCTAGAAACGATGTGCATGCAGGTCAAGAAATTGAGAGAACCAGTGAAGGTGACCAATCTGAGAAAAAAGAGCAGCCAGTGCTAACACCGGCTGTATCGCAGATGTCGATGCTTCCAACAATAGATCGTGAAGGAATTACAAAGTTCATCAATGAACAGGGATATCTGACTTATATCGTCCGTGCGGTAAAAATCAATAGTTATTTGAAGTCTTTGATGAGCTTGGCAGGGCTGTTATCGCAGTTCAATATCTGTATTACGGCGGCTGAGGATGTGAAAAACGATGTTGCTGAACTTATCCGCAACTATGTGAACGGTTTGCATGATGCTGGAAAATATGACGAGCTTACAAAGCAAGTCATGGAGATGAAACTGTCTGTTCAGATATTCGATGTTTTCGGTGAGAAAATGCAAAGCGATAACCAGATAGATATGTTTACTGCATCCGAGTCTGACCTTGATCGTCAGCTAAGAGTAGCAGACGCAAAAATGGGTGGATGTGGTTTCCACTTGGCATATGGGCGTAAATATATCGACTTCGACAATCCGAACGCCTTTAAGGTGGATTGTATTCTGTTCGCATTCGACAGCGAGTGTATTGCGGAATTAAATAAATACGCTGAGAAGAAGTTCCATGAATTGAACGACCAGTATCGTAAATATATTGTAGCTAAACCGGAGAAGTGTCAAAAGCAGTATAGCGATATTGTTGCTAACGGCGATGAAATCAGTAAGCACAACTTTACTCTTCCGGAGACAATCAGTGCCAAGGTTGAAGCAGATGGAATAAAGTACACGGATCATCTTTTTGCCAATGCAGATGGAATAGCAAAAATTAAGTTGAATGGCTGGGAACAGGCTGTTTTGGCAGAAGAGCAAAAACGAGAGGATTATGTTTGCTGGCTGCGTAATCCGTCCCGACAGTCTTGGTCACTGCGGATGCCTTATGAAATGGACGGGAAATGCAAGGAGCTTTATCCGGATTTCATCATTGTTCGCCAAGATCCAATTCTCAAGTACATCGTTGATATTTTGGAACCTCACAATCCGGATTTCAAGGATAACTTGGGCAAAGCTAAGGGACTTGCAAACTATGCTGCAAATGAACCAAGAATTGGCAGAGTGCAGCTGATACGTATTGGAAAAGACGCAGCAGGAGAAAATCGCTTTAAGCGGTTAGATCTTGCAAAAGGCAGTATCCGCAATAAGGTGCTTGCCGCAATCAGTACGGATGAGTTAGACCATATTTTTGACACAGACGGTGTGTTTGAAGACTAAATTAATTACACAGATAGGGGTTCATCATGGAACGTATCAACGCCACAACAGGCTCTTACAATTTTATAGATTTATTTGCAGGAGCTGGTGGATTGTCCGAAGGCTTCATCCAAGCGGGCTTTTCACCTGTAGCGCATGTGGAGATGAACCCATATGCTGCTCAAACATTGGAAACACGAACGGGATACTATTATCTCAAAGCACAAGGGAAACTTGATATCTACAAGGATTATATTAGCGGAAAAATCACCCGCGACGAATTTCTGCAACATATTCCCGAGGAGCAGCTACAATCCGTATTTTGTGAAACGATGTCAAATGAAACTCTTCCAAGGTTATTTGAAAATATAGATAGGATCCTTACGCAAAGAGGCATCAAGCAAGTAGATGTCATTATTGGTGGACCGCCTTGCCAGGCATATTCTTTGGTGGGAAGGGCGCAAAGCAAGCATATGGAAACACCGATGTCAGCGGATCCTAGAAATGATCTCTATAAGTTGTATGCGAGATTCCTTCAGAAATATCATCCAAAGATGTTCGTTTTTGAGAATGTTATGGGAATCAAGTCAGCAAACAGTGGTGCAACCTGGCTGAAAGTCCAGGAAGCGCTGCGTTCCGTTGGCTATGAGATTGAATGCCATGAGCAAAATTCAAAGAATTTTGGTGTGCTGCAAAACCGAAGAAGAATGATCATTGTCGGGTGGCTGAAGAATACCGGGCTTTCTTATCCGCAGTTTGAGCAGACAATAGCGGATGCTACGGTTAACGATATTCTCAGTGATCTGCCAGCGTTGCAGCCAGGAGGGAAATCGGGTGAATACAGATCAGATGATTTCAGCGATTATTTAAGAAGCACTGGAATCCGCAAGGATTGCGAGAATGGAAATCGCATGTTGGATCGCGGACTAATTGTGCCTATTGACGGAAGAGAAAATCAGTCTTATTTTAAAACTTTGGTGGAAGAACTATGTCAACTGGAAGTATAAGCTTAGATATTTTGTTAAACAAAATTCTCACAGATGCTATATCTGGTGGAAATGAGTCTATTAGAGCCATTCAAAAGAGATATCAATCTCTTTCTGAAAAAGAAGCTCATGAAATTCTTGCTATGGTTTCAGCGACTGCCCAAAGTAACGATGATAGCGCTGAATTAGTTGTTACAGCGCCACCTTCTTTTGCGTTGAAAACAAAACCGACAAAGGTTACCGTAAGAGAAATGCTTATGGGAGCTAGGAAGAGCATTCTAATTACTGGGTACTCCCTCTCGGATTATTTTGCCGAGTTAGTCGATTGTGTAATTCAAAAGAGCCAAGAAGGCGTTCTCGTGAAATTTTTTGTGAATGACATTGAGAGTCAGAAGGCCTTTGACCGTTTATGCTGCTATAAGGGAAAATTTCTGCGAATTTATAACTATCCAAAACAGGAAGATAAAATGTCTGCTCTTCATGCAAAGGTAATTTCTGTTGATCAAACGGATACGCTGATTACATCTGCAAACCTTTCATATCATGGACAGGAAGGAAATATCGAGCTGGGGGCACGGATTCATTCGAAAGAATTGGCTAAACAAGTAGAGGATATATTTACTTCACTGGTATTCAAAAGGATATTTGTTGAACTGTAAGCTTTATGGAGGTGTGCCAATGAATTTAAGCTTGAAACATAAGTTAATGCTGCAATCATTGAGTCCATTGGCTTTTTTGACTATTGTACGCAATTTCAAATTTACCCCCGTCAGCGAACTTGCTGAAAATCAGTCATATTGGGGAGAATTTGTTCGCCTTAATAATGTGCTGATTGTTGTGTTTTTGTTATGTGCTACATGGATTTTAGCAGCAATCATAGTCTGATAGAGAACTATAGACCCTTTATTTTTCTTGATGATGCTGAAAAGCGTACGGAGTACTACTCGGAAAGCGATAGAAATAAACTGTCTGGATTTCTTTTTAGAATCAATTTGAATGACAAGTACTTTTGGGTTTATCAACATATATACTCTGTATCAAGAATTGATCGAAGTAAAAATGTTATAGCCCTATTTGTTGGTGATACATACGATGAAATTGATAGCGATATTGTGCAGATAGATTCACGAGCAGATGTAATTATCTTTTCTTCAAGTGTTGTTACGGCAAAAATGGATCTTATGCAGAGATTTTTTGGATTTGAGCAATACATACGAGCGGGGGCACAGAAGACGATTGAGATTATTCGCGATCTGGATATTGTAGATAGCCTTGAAAAGTTTGTTGCGTTTGAAAATAAAAGTAAGTTGACAAATGCAAAGAAGTTATTAAAGGCAAAAAATTCGCCTGTTTTGCAGATGAAAAAGAACGATTTGTTAGAGAATCTGAAAAAGCATTCTCGCTACAAAACTATGTTCAAGTTTGAAGAAGATCATATTGTGATTTCTTCACAAAAAGAGGCAGCGGCATTTATTAAAATGTTGAATGATGATATTGTTCGGTCTGAACTCACTGGAAAAGAATATGACAGCTCCAGCAAAATGCTTTTGGGCCCAGTGGGAGCAAGTCACTGACTGACCAATGATAGGAAAATATAGATGAGTGATAGAAGAAAAAAAGGATTCTATGTCACAGGTACTGTCAGATATAAAGCCCCATATGACGAAAAAGTTCATGACGGCTCATTGTATTAATGAGCAAGATATTCAGTCTATCAGTCCAATCTTCCTGCCCAGATATAAGAATGTGTAGCTCATGCAGGGATTGACCAACAACAAGCTGGATTTCAGAATTCAGGTAAAAGGTGTGTTCGGGACAGAAAGAAACTAACGAAGGCTAAGTGGAAAGAAACACAGCTCTGGATTTTTTCTTCACCGTCATGAGGCTCTTTTTCGGAGCTGTCTACGATTGCGAAGAAAATCTAAAAGGCATTCGCTTTTGGACGAGTTGGAAATGAGATGGGAAGATGAACAAAAGCTAAACGGCCTGAGTTCTGTGCATAGCATGGGATTCAGACAGTTTATTTTTTACCTAGCTCATAAAGTTGATTTCATTGCCGAGATATTCCTTTGTACAATGATTTTATTTGGAAATGTAGGTGCTCAACCTGCCGCTTCCTTTTTGCTCAAGTTTGCCAGCTTTGCAAAGTTCCTTAAGCAACCGGAAAGCCTTTGTTGTTTCTGCACCAATCAAATCTTCAACTTCTTTTCTTGTAACACTGCCGTTTTCCAGTGTATATTGAAGAATGAGTAATTTCTGTTCATTCAGTGAAATATCTTTGTCCGCTTTATCAGATATCCGGACATTCGTTTCCGGCTGCTCATTCCTGTTGGGAAGTGTTACGCGGAAAACACCTTTTGCCGTTTCAAACTCTGGCGGGGATGGTCAATTCTTATATGCACATTCAATTTTTTCGATTTCTGTGCCATAACTTTCAATCAATCTCATCCTGGAGAAGACAGCCGCAAGGTTCGGATTTCTCGATTATGAAACACCCAGGAAAATGGATTCCAGTTCCAAACCGGATACAAGACCTCCAAGAGAGACAAATTCGATTCTATCCTCATAGACATTGACCAGATTGCTTCCGCTGAAAGAGTAATCACGGTGAACAATGCTGTTCAGTAAAGATTCTCTGATTGCATCCTCTGGATAATCTCTTCTGTCAGTTCGATCCAGATTTGAAAAGGTTGCCTTTCCTTTCTTTTTCTTTCTTTCTCATTATAAACAAGAAAGAAAGGTCAAGGGGTGTAGAAACAAGCATTTTGTCGACCTGCAACAATTACAAGCCTCGTTGGAAAAGCAATGGGGTGTTTTTTAACCGGTTTTTTGGTGGATTCGTTTTGAGAGCAACTTTGAAATCAAATTTTGTTGCTTCGGCAATGAGCTGTTCTATCATAGAAATCTCTCTGTTGAGGTTGTAGAAGGTCTTTTGAATGAGGAAAATACAGGTTTATAGCGTTAGTGTAAACCACTCTTCTGAAGGTTAGCGATGACTTGTAACTAAAATAGCGACAAAATAAATTAAAAACTAAGATCAGTCTCTAAATAATTGATATTCTATGTGAAAGAGCGTATAATATAAGTACAAGAACAGGAGGCGATTATATGCTGGATGTAAATATGATAATTGCAAACAACATTCAGGCTGAACTGAAAAAAGAAAACAAAAAGCAGGTTGATCTGGCAGAAGGAATTGGAGTCTCCAAACAGACAATGAGCAAAATTATGAATGGTGCAAGAGCAATCAATGCGATTGAACTTCATAAGATTTCTGAATATCTGCATGTGTCGATGGATTCTCTGATGAAGATGCCAGAAAAGCCGATGGATACGAATGTGATTCATGCGTTTATGGGGCGTGTTAAAACAGAAGAAGCAAGAAAGGGAATCCGGCTTGCGGATGAACTGTCCGACATGATTCTGTTCCACACTAGGGCATGCGAGAATGGCAAAAAGATGGAGCAGCTCTGGGAGGATAAGTGATGAACAATGTTCTGAAAGATAGCCTTTTTGTAAGCCAAAACAGGAAATTTGATGAAATTCAATCTGTTGTCAGGCAGTTTTCGGCAGAGTATGTCGGTAATTCTATTATCAAAGATAATATTTTTGCTGTTATACAGAACTATGCAAGAAAGAAAGAAATTGCACTGGAACTGCTTCGTTTTCCAATTCATGATGATGAATTATGGGCATTGACTTTTTTGAAGCAGGATACGATTTTTGTGTGCGTAAATACGGCACTTCCACTATGTAAGCAGTTTTTCGCTGCGTCGCATGAATTGTATCATATCTACTGTTATGTAGAAAATGCAGACCAGAGCTATATAAAAAATGGTTCTATGCTGGATTCGGCAACAGGTGATGAAACAGGAAGAACACAGGAGGACTTGGAAGCTAATGCCTTCGCAGGTCTGCTTTTGATGCCGGATCAACTTCTCCATGAGCAAATTCTACTGTATGGAATTGATAAAGATTTGGTTTCGGTAGATTCCGTTTTGATACTTATGGATATGTTTGCTATGCCCTACAAGGCAGTTGTACTGCGCTTGTTTGAAAGTGGAAACATATCCCACCAGCAGGCTGAAAAGCTGCTGGAGATAAGTTCTGCGAATGTAATGAAAAGGGCATCACTGATAGGTAAGGCAAAGCGCTGGCAGCTTGATGGCAGGGGAACAGAATCTTTTGGCACACTCCTTGAGAAAGTTGAGTATAACAGACAGCATGAGTATCTGACAGAATCCAGAGAAAATGACGATGTGGCTTACATTACTCAACTGAAAAAAGAGTACGGTTTGGATTGAGGGGTGTCAAAGCGAAGTGAAAAAATATGCACTGCTAGATACCGATTTCATTTCCAAAACGCACTCTGTTCAAGATGGCGGCGATAATCATTTGATTGACCGGGTCATGGAATTGCCGGAATATGTGTTCTTTTGTCATGCGCAAATCGTAACAGAACTTAATCGGTATAATGCTGATGCGCCAATCTGGTTGAGCGAAAAGATTGGCGCGCAAAAGATAAAAAGCTACACGGATCAAGAAATTCTTGAAAGCCTGTCACATGTACGAGGGCCGCTGGCGTGTGCGACTTATACACAGATGTTAAAATTGGCCTGTGATGTTTTTTCTAAAGATTACTTTTCGGAACATTATCGAGCATTGGAAGATGCTGATTACACGGCGATATCGAGAGAGGATTATTTGAAAGAGCTTGAACGACTCGATATCGAAGTGGGCAAGAAAAATAATCTTGGAGAAATCAAGTCTTTTGTGCTGTTGCAGGTCTTGTCGGTGATGCTTGGGGAGCAGATTTATGTGTTCTGCTCCGATGACCGAAATGCTCGGAATGGCGCTACAAATTTTGAAGATGTTCGATGTATTAGTCTGGTATCGGTATTCTCGCGTTTGAAGGAGGAAGCAAACTGGACGTTTGAAGATGCTGAGCCGTATATTGAATCGCTCATTGCATTTTATCAAGATCATCACCAAACTACTTTCCGAGTAATGGAAGCGTCTGAGGTTAGAAGATTGCAACGGATACCATGCAGACAGGTGTTGCAGGAAATCTTTAACGGAAAATTTATTGAATTGAAAAATGGTATGTTGCGGTACAAGCGGTAAGTGAAAACAGGTTAAAGAATACCAACAATCACATGTCTAGTTGGGAAACCAGCGGAGAAAGTTATTGCAATGATAGAAGCAAAGAGTTCAGTAAAAACAGAAACATCTTAAAAAGTATACAGAGTATATTGCGAAGAAAAATCGCATATGATATAATGCTCGCAGGCAAAAAAAGAATTAAAGTATTTATAACGAAAAAAGCAAAAGCCCTCGAAGTTGCAGCTTCCAGGGCTTTCTTCTTATTTCATTTTTTATTACAGTGGACAAGGAATCATCAGGTCAGCGCTGCGCTGTTTGCAGTATAGAAGATAATTGTTGATTTTATTACGCAACAGGAATATTCAGTTAGGCTTACGCACAACAGAAAATTCTCATTCAATGCAGAAAGGGGCGGTTTTATGAAGCAGGATACACTGGAGGGTAGAGCAAAAACGAAAAACGGTGTCATTCGATTATGCTTTTCGGTGCTTTGTATTTTGTTGGAAGCAGCTTTTATCATTATCGTGATCACAAGGCTGAATGAATATGCGGAGATCGTTAATCTGCTGACTAGAGTCTTTGCAGGAATTCTGGTTCTGGCACTATATGCATCCGATCAGACCTCTTCCATGAAAATGCCGTGGATCATTCTGATACTTGTGTTTCCGATCATGGGTGTAGCACTGTATCTTCTGATTGGATTAAATGGCGGAACCCGTAAAATGCGAGAACGATATGCGGATATCGACAGAAAGCTTCTGCCGCTTCTGCCGGACAATCGGGAAAAACTGGAAAATATCAAAAATAAAATCCCCAAAGCAGGAAATATCAGTGAGTATATTTGGAAAAATGCAGGTTATCCTGTATACCAGAATACGGATATTGTTTATTATGATGAGGCGGTAAAGGGATTAGAAGCACAGTTATCAGCACTGTCAAAGGCTGAAAAGTTTATTTTTATGGAATACCATGCGATAGAAGATGCAGAGGCCTGGAAAAAGATCCAGAAAGTGCTGGAGGAGCGTGTACAGGCAGGCGTGGAAGTGCGAGTATTTTATGATGATATGGGCTCTATTGGCTTTATTAATACGGATTTTGTAAAAAAGATGGAGCGGATCGGAATCCACTGCCGGGTATTTAATCCGTTTATGCCGGGTCTGAATGTATTTCTGAACAACCGTGATCATCGAAAAATAACCGTGATTGATGGAAAAGTAGCTTTCACAGGCGGCTATAATCTGGCAAATGAATATTTTAATTACACCAATCCTTACGGACAATGGAAGGATACCGGGATCCGTCTTGAAGGCGATGCAGTTCAGTCGCTGACAGCAACATTCCTTGAAATGTGGAATGCAGCCAATGACAGGAATAATAATGAGGATTTCAGCAAATATTTTATAAGATCAGAATATAAGGCAGCTCAGAACGGATTTGTACAGCCTTATGCAGATAGTCCAATGGATGATGAACAGGTAGGAGAGGAAGTTTATATCAGCATGGTCAACAAAGCTGAAAAATACTGCTGGTTTATAACGCCATATCTGATCATTACGGATGAAATGACACATGCGCTGTGTCTTGCTGCAAAGAGGGGGATTGATGTCAGGATCATTACACCGGGAATCCCGGATAAAAAAATGATTTACAGTGTTACACGTTCCTTTTATCATGGACTGGTTAAAAATGGAGTGCGGATCTACGAGTGGACACCTGGCTTCTGTCACGCCAAGATGAGCGTGGCAGATGACTGTATGGCAACCTGCGGAACCATAAATCTGGATTACAGAAGTCTTTATCATCATTTTGAAAACGGATGCTTTATGGCAGACAGTCCGGCTGTGTTATCTATAAGAAATGACCTAGAAGAAACAATGAAGAAATGTCGGGAAGTAACGGAACAATACCGGACAGGACGCAGTGCATATCTTCGTCTGGGACAGCTTTTCATGAGATTATTTGCAGGATTATTGTAAGGAAGAGGTGTAGATCTATGTGTACAGCAGCAACGTATCAGACAAAGGATTTTTATATGGGAAGAACTCTTGACTATGAGTTTTCCTATGGGGAAGAGGTGACCATAACCCCAAGAAATTATGAGTTCGATTTCCGATATGCAGGAAAAACAAAAACACATTATGCTCTTATAGGAATGGCGTTTGTAGCAGGAGATTATCCGCTTTATTATGATGCGGCTAATGAAAAGGGACTGGGTATGGCAGGACTTAACTTTGTGGGGAATGCGGCATATGCAGATGAAGCGACAGAGGCAGATAAGGATCTTATCCAGGTGGCGCAATATGAATTTATTCCATGGATCCTTACCCAGTGTGCTTCGGTGGCTGAAGCAAGGAGGATGCTTTCCAATATGAAGCTCATGGGAACACCCTTCAGTGAACAGCTTCCAACGGCACAGCTTCACTGGATGATCGCAGACAAGGAGGAATGCATCGTTGTAGAATCCATGAAAGACGGAATGCACATCTATGACGATCCTGTTGGCGTACTTACAAATAATCCTCCATTCCCCGGGCAGATGTTTGCACTTAACAATTATGCGGGTGTATCCAGAAAGCAGCCAGAAAGTACATTTGCAGGAGTGCTGGAGCTGGATCCATACAGCAGAGGAATGGGCGGAATGGGAATTCCGGGAGATCTTTCAAGCCAGTCAAGATTTGTAAAGGTTGCATTTACAAAATTAAACGCAATATCCGGAGATGGGGAAAACGAAAGTGTCAGCCAGTTTTTCCATATTTTAGGCTCTGTTGATCAGCAGCGGGGATGCTGTGAGGTATCAGAGGGCGCATATGAGATCACGATCTATACTTCATGCTGCAACACGACAAAGGGAATCTATTATTATACCACATATGATAATCACCAGATAACCGCAGTAGATATGTATGCGGAAAACCTTGATTCAGACAAGCTGATCCGTTATCCGATCATATTAAACGGTGAGATCCGATGGCATAATAAATAAGAACAGGATTTTTACAGAAGATAATGAGATAGGAAGATGGAAAATTATTCAATAGTATTCAGCAGCTTAACCGGTAATACAAAAAGCTGCCAGTCAGCCGATCGCAGTGTATACAGAGATTTGACTTTACAGCAGAGAAAAATATCAAGTATAATACTATAGCATTATTAAAAATCCCTTCCGGGAAAACAGAAAAACCACAATGATAAAGGAATATAACAAATGAGTATTTTAAATGTAGAACACCTGACCCACGGGTTTGGAGACAGAGCGATTTTCGAAGATGTATCTTTCCGGCTTCTTAAGGGAGAACACATCGGACTTGTAGGCGCTAATGGCGAAGGAAAGTCCACATTTATGAGTATCGTGACCGGAAAACTGATGCCGGATGAGGGCAAGGTAGAGTGGGCAAAAAATGTCCACGCAGGCTATCTGGATCAGCATGCAGTTCTGGAAAAGGGGATGACCATCGGCCAGGTGCTGAAATCCGCTTTTGATCCTCTTCTCAAAAAAGAAGAACGGATGAACGAGATCTGCGACAAGCTGGGAACTGCAGATCCTGACGAGATGGATGGTCTGATGGAAGAGCTTGGAACGATCCAGGACGAACTGACACTTCACGATTTTTATTCGATCGATGCCAAAGTGGAGGAGGTTGCCAGAGCTCTGGGCCTTCTGGATCTGGGGCTTGACCGTGATGTTACGGATCTAAGCGGCGGACAGAGAACCAAGGTACTTCTTGCGAAGCTTCTTCTTGAGAAGCCTGACATCCTGCTTCTGGATGAGCCTACCAACTATCTGGATGAGGAGCATATTGCATGGCTGAAAAGATATCTTCTGGATTATGAGAATGCCTTTATCCTTATTTCCCACGATATTCCCTTCCTGAATTCTGTAGTTAACATTATCTATCATATGGAAAATCAGGAACTGAACCGTTATGTAGGAGATTACGATCATTTCCAGGAGGTCTATGCGGTCAAGAAGGCACAGCTGGAGGCTGCTTACCGTAAACAGCAGCAGGAGATCAGTGAGCTGAAGGATTTCGTAGCAAGGAATAAGGCCCGTGTTTCCACAAGAAACATGGCTATGTCCCGTCAGAAAAAGCTGGACAAGATGGATGTGATCGAGCTGGCAGCAGAGAAGCCGAAGCCGGAGTTCAAATTCCGTTATGGCCGAACACCAGGAAAGATGCTTTTTGAGACACATGATCTTGTGATCGGTTATGATGAGCCGCTTTCCAAGCCGCTGAATTTTACTATGGAGCGAGGACAGAAGATCGCACTGGTGGGAACCAATGGAATAGGAAAAACAACACTTCTTCGAAGCCTTCTTGGACTGATCAAGCCTCTTTCCGGAAGTGTGGAGCAGGGCGAGAACCTTGAGATCGGATATTTTGAGCAGGAAGTTAAAGGTGAGAATCGAACTACCTGTATCGAAGAACTCTGGCAGGAATTTCCGTCATTTTCCCAGTATGAAGTGCGTTCCGCGCTGGCGAAATGCGGGCTGACGACCAAGCATATTGAGAGCCAGGTACGAGTTTTAAGCGGTGGTGAGCAGGCAAAAGTGCGTCTTTGCAAGCTGGTGAACCGTGACACCAATATTCTTCTTCTGGACGAGCCTACCAATCATCTGGATGTAGATGCAAAAGACGAGCTGAAAAAAGCTCTCCGGGAATACCGCGGAAGTATCCTTCTCATCTGCCATGAACCGGAATTTTACCAGGATGTGGTAAATGAAGTCTGGGATATGAGCAAGTGGACAACCAAGATATTCTGATAATGGATATAGATATATGGCAGAAAAGACAGATATAATTCAAAAAGTACAATAAATGGGACATAAAAGATGACAGCATAAGGGCAGCAGAGTCTGCCAGACAGAATACAGAGGACAAATAAATGAAAGAAACACAATTGAAAAAATTCAGTATCGTTATGGAGGGCGGCGGTATGCGAGGCTTGTATACCGCCGGTGTGATCGATGTTCTGATGGAAAATGAGATTTATGCGGACAGTGCGGTGGGCGTATCGGCTGGAGCTGTTTTTGGATGCAATTATAAGTCCAGGCAGATCGGAAGAGTTCTTCGCTATAACAAAAAGTACTGCAAGGATAAAAGACTTGCAAGCATCCGGAACTGGATCACCACAGGAGATGTATACAGCCGGGAATTCGGATATTATGAACTGCCCTGGAAGCTGGATATTTTTGACCGTCAGACCTACGCGGAAAATCCCATGAAATTTACAGTGGTGTGTACGGACCTGGATACAGGAAAACCGGTGTATCATGAATGTCCCAACGGAGATGTGGAGGATATTGAATGGATGCGTGCGTCTGCATCGATCCCGGTAGCCTCCCGACCGGTGAAGCTTGGGGGAAAGAGACTTCTGGACGGTGGTGTGTCTGATCCGATCCCGGTTAAGTGGATGCTTTCCAGGGGATACGAAAAAAACGTAGTGGTGCTTACCAGAGATGTGAAGTACCGAAAAAAAGCAAACCCGAAGATGCAGCTTTTTCTGAAAGCAGTATTACATAAATATCCGGCTTTTCTGAAGGATCTGGAGGAACGGCATATCCATTATAATGAAACACTGGAGGAACTGGCTTCTCTGGAAAAAGAGGGGCGCGTTCATATCATCCGTCCGAGCAGTCCCATCCAGGCGGCGATGATCGAGCGTGATGAGAGCAATCTGGAGCGGATCTACCAGACAGGAAGAGCAGATATGAAAAAGGATCTGGAGAAGCTGAAAGCCTACCTGGATTCCTGAATCACAGACCGAAACAAGATTCGACTTATACCCCTTTCTATGTTATGATATTGGATATCATTACAACAGAAAGGGGTATTTTCAATGGGAGAAAAACCTCAGAATATAAAACACAGACATATAAGCCTGGGCGTGCTTGCCCATGTGGATGCAGGAAAGACGACATTATCGGAAGGCCTGCTTTTTAAATGCGGAAGGATCCGGAAAATCGGAAGAGTCGATCACAAGGATGCGTATCTGGATACCTATGAGCTTGAGAGGGAGAGAGGAATCACCATTTTTTCAAAGCAGGCAGTTTTTTCCATGGGGGATATGGAAGTGACACTTCTGGATACACCGGGGCATGTGGATTTTTCTGCTGAGATGGAGCGTACCCTGCAGGTGCTGGATTATGCGATCCTGGTGATCAATGGCGCAGATGGTGTGCAAGGGCATACACAGACATTGTGGAGACTGCTGACACAGTATAAGATCCCAACATTTCTTTTCGTAAATAAAATGGATCAGGAAGGAACAGACAGGGAAAGACTTCTTGAGGAGCTGAAGAAGAAATTAAGCGGATGCTGTGTGGATTTTAGTGGAGAACTGGAATGCTCCGGTGCAGAAGCAGCAGGGAAAAAGGAGAATCCTGTGGATAACTCCGGGAAATCTCCGTCAGCTGAAGGAATGCAGCTGAAAGACAACGCCAATGAAGCAGAAAAAGAGAATATATTCGAAACGCAGGGCGTTTCTGATAAAATAAATGGAACTGATGATTTTCTGGAAAATATCGCCATGTGTGAGGAGAACCTTCTGGAAAGCTTCCTGGAAACAGGAACGATCACAAAAAAGGACGTGGCAGAGCTGATCCTGGAGCGAAAGCTTTTTCCATGCTTTTTTGGATCTGCCTTGAAGATGGAAGGCGTAGATGCTTTTATCCATGGAATGGAGACCTACATGGCAGTACCGTCCTATCCCGCGGAATTCGGAGCCAGGATCTTTAAGATCGCCAGAGATGAGCAGGGAAACCGTCTCACTTATATGAAGATCACCGGCGGCAGCCTGAAGGTTAAGGAGACGCTGACCAATGCAGGAAGAAATGGTATTCCGGCAGAGGAGATCTGGGAGGAAAAGGCAGATCAGATCCGTATCTATTCCGGTGCAAAATTTGAAATGCTCAAAGAGGCAGAGGCAGGAACCGTCTGTGCAGTTACAGGTCTTACCGAAACATATCCGGGAGAGGGACTTGGCATTGAGGCGGATTCTGCCATGCCGGTGCTGGAACCGGTACTGAATTATCAGATCATCCTTCCGGAGGGCTGTGACGCCCACAGGATGCTGAAAAGCCTGAAGGAGCTGGAGGAGGAAGAACCGCAGCTTCATATCATGTGGGATGAGCAGCTGGGAGAGATCCACGCCATGCTGATGGGCGAGGTACAGATCGAGATCCTGAAGCATCTGATCTGGGAGCGCTTTCATGTGGCAGTAGAATTTGGGACCGGTAATATCGTATACAAAGAAACCATTGCCGCACCGGTGGAAGGCGTGGGACATTTTGAACCGCTTCGTCATTATGCGGAGGTACATCTTCTTCTGGAACCGGGAGAGAGAGGAAGCGGACTGCAGTTTTTTACTGCGGCAAATGAAGATCAGCTGGATCGGAACTGGCAGCGGCTGATCCTGACACATCTGGAGGAAAAAGAGCATCTGGGAGTCCTTACCGGATCACCCATCACCGATATGCAGATCACACTTCTCACCGGGCGGGCACATCAGAAGCATACGGAAGGTGGAGATTTCCGGCAGGCGACCTACCGTGCTGTGCGCCAGGGCCTCAAGAAAGCGGAGACAGTTCTTCTGGAACCCTATTACAGCTTCCGACTTGAGGTTCCGGCAGAAAATGTAGGCCGTGCCATGACGGATATCCAGAGGATGCAGGGAACCTTTCAGGGGCCGGAAACCCAGGGAGAGCTGTCGGTGATCACAGGAAGTGCGCCGGTGGCAAAAATGAGGGATTATCAGAGCCAGGTAGTTTCCTACACAAGAGGCAGAGGTCATCTGACCTGTACTCTGAATGGCTATGAACCCTGTCAGGATCAGGAGCAGATCGCAGAGGAGATCGGATATGATTCCGAGAGAGATCTTGAGAATCCTACAGGCTCTGTATTCTGTGCCCATGGAGCAGGCTTCGTGGTTCCCTGGTATGAGGTAGAAGAATATATGCATCTGGAAGGAGCTCAGCTTCCGGACAGTAATGATGCCTATGAGGATTCCGACAACAGCTTTGCAGGAGTGCGTTCAGTTCAGGGAACAGCCAAAAACAGTCCGGATCACAGAACAGCCAATGCCGGCCGTGGAAAATATACCTCCATGTATGGAAGCTACGAAGAGGAAAAAGAACTGAAGGCAATCTTTGAGAAAACCTTTGGTCCGGTGAGCTCAAAGAGATACAGCAGTAACAGCCGAAGCTTCGGAAATCCGGAAAGCGGAAGCAGCTTTTCCGGGAAGGGAGGCAAAGGTGCAGCAGATTCCGGCCTTCCGGCAAAATCCGGTCACGGCGCCTGGAGAAACAGCAGTCCGGCCATCCACAGAGAGGACTATCTGCTGGTGGACGGCTGCAATATCATATTTGCCTGGGAGGATTTAAGAGATCTGGCACAGGCAGACTTTCATGCGGCACAGTCCAGGTTAATGGATATATTAAGCGATTATCAGAGGATCAAGGGCTGCATCCTGATCCTGGTATTTGATGCCTACCGTGTGGAGGGCCATCCGGAGGAAACCTTCCAGTATCATAACATTCATGTTGTCTATACAAAAGAAGCGGAAACTGCAGACCAGTATATTGAACGCACTGTCCATAAAATCGGACGGAAGCATAACGTGACAGTTGCCACATCAGACGGACTGGAGCAGATCATCATTATGGGACAGGGAGCCGCCAGGATCTCAGCGCGCGGATTCAAAGATGAGATCGCTTCCGCAAAACAGCAGATGAGAGAAGAATGGCAGGAGCGCAGGGACAACAGCAAAACCTATCTCTTTGACAGTATGACACCGGAACTGAAATCTCATATGGAAGACATCCGTCTGGGAAGAAAGAAAAAAGAAGAATTATAACAAAAAATACATGCCCTCATTGTGGGCATATTTCACAAAAATAAAAAAACTTTTTGAATTCTTTTGCAAATAAATGGGAAAAGTAGTAAAATAAGGATAGAATCCTCAGTGAGAAGCTCCTTGTCTGGATATATAACCTGGCAGGGAGCTTTCATTAGAGCACAATAAGCGCCAGGATAACAAAAGAAAAGTAAAAAAATGAAAGGAAGTGGAAAAATGTTTGAAACAGGCGAATATGTTGTGTATGGTCGTACCGGCATCTGCCAGGTAACAGGAGTTACCACAATGAGGGTGGATGGTTCCTCCGGCGAGAAGCTTTATTATGTACTGAGGCCCGGAGGAGAAACAGATGGGAAGATATTTACACCGGTGGAAGGTGGAAAGCAGGTGCTTCGCGGAATCATTACGAGGGAAGAAGCGGAGAGGCTTATCGATGAGATCCCATCCATTGAGACACTGAGTATTGAGAATGAGAAATTCCGGGAGGATAGCTACAAGAAATGCATCCGTACCTGTGAATGCAGAGATCTTCTTCGGATCATCAAGACGATCTACGTCAGAAAACAGGCCAGATTATCTCATGGCAAAAAAACAACCGCTACAGACGAGCGGTATCTGAAGCTTGCAGAGGATCATCTCTATTCTGAATTTTCCATGTTACTGGATATCCCCAAAGAACATATGGCAGATTATATTGAACAGCGAGTACACCAGCAGGAGGAAGCCGAAGAACAGGTATGCGCTGTTTGACAAAGCAGAGCGTATCTGCTATGGTATTTCCGGTAACCTTCCAGAAATCCTGTATCTGTGACAGAAGCTTCACAGGAAGTGGAGAACAGATCCAGGATCAGTCTGAATGTTATAAAGAAAAGGAGATGCCAGAGAAATGAGAGAACAGCTTACCCGCAAGGATGTTGAAAAAATAGAGCAGGAGATCGAACACCGTAAACTGGTAGTACGTAAGGAAGCCATTGAGGCGGTCAAGGAGGCACGTGCCCAGGGAGACTTAAGTGAGAACTTTGAGTATTATGCAGCCAAGAAGCATAAGAATCAGAACGAGAGCCGCATCCGTTATCTGGAGAGGATGCTGAAGACGGCATCCATTGTATCCGATGCTTCCAGATCTGACGAAGTGGGAATGGACGATATCGTGGAAGTTCTTTTTGAAGAAGATAATGAGGTGGAGAAGTACAAGCTGGTTACTTCCATCCGCGGAAATTCCATGGAAAACCGTATCAGTATTGAATCGCCTATCGGCAAGGCACTGCGCGGTCATCGTGTAGGAGACCGGGTGGAAGTAAAGGTCAATGATGATTACAGTTATTACCTTGTAATAAAATCCATCGACAAGACCGGATCTGAGGATGAGGAGATCCGCGGATTCTGATCACAGATCGCAGGGCAGCTCTGCTCATGAGCATGCAGCTCAGCGGAATGAGAATATCCGCAGCACAAAACACATCATAAGAATAAAAATCACTGTACGATATATAGGACAGAGAGATCCTGACGGGAAATCGGTTTCCCGTAACAGGATCCTCTGTTTTATTTTTTTTACACAGATTTTACATTCCAGTGGGGAAAATTTTACAATAGGCCGCTATTATGAAAATCGTTGAAATGAGAAAAAAGGAAATCAAACATATCAAAAAGAGAAAGTGAAGGAGAGTATTATGGATTTTTTCAGCGTACTGGCATTGCTTGGCGGCCTTGCTATTTTCCTTTATGGAATGAACTTAATGGGAGACGGGCTTGCGAAGGTTGCAGGCGGAAAGCTTGAGCGGATCCTGGAGACACTTACCTCCAATCCCATCAGAGCCGTTCTTCTTGGAATGGGTGTGACTGCAGTGATCCAGTCATCCTCGGCAACTACCGTTATGGTCGTTGGTTTTGTAAACTCGGGAATCATGAAGCTGTCCCAGGTTGTGGGAATCATCATGGGTGCCAATATCGGTACTACCGTAACCTCATGGATCTTAAGTCTTACAGGTATCCAGAGTGATAACTTTATTATCCGGCTTTTTAAGCCGACGTCATTTTCACCGATCTTGGCACTGATCGGCGTGGTTCTGATCATGTTTACAAAAAGCCAGAAGAAAAAGGACGTGGGAGCGATCTTTGTAGGCTTTGCGATCCTGATGTATGGAATGAATGCCATGAGCGGAGCTGTGGAACCTCTTGCAGAGGTACCGGAGTTTACCGGAATGCTGGTGAAATTCTCCAATCCGATCCTTGGAGTTGTGGCCGGAGCAGTGCTGACAGCGATCATCCAGTCGTCCTCCGCATCGGTTGGTATCCTCCAGGCACTGTGCCTTACCGGAATGGTACCGTTCAGTGCAGCACTTCCTATTATCATGGGACAGAATATCGGTACCTGTATCACTGCGATCCTTTCAGCCATCGGAGCCAGCAAAAACGCAAAACGTGCGGCTATGGTTCATCTGTATTTCAATCTGATCGGAACCATGCTGTTCATGGCAGTATTTTATGCGATAAATGCAGCAGTACATTTTTCATTTATGGCACAGGCAGCGACTCCGGCCGGGATCGCGATCCTGCACAGTGCCTTCAATATCACGGCAACTCTTGTTCTTCTTCCGTTTGGAAAGGCTCTGGAGAAGCTTGCCTGTCTTACTATCCGCGACAGGAAGGAAGAGGAGGAGAAGGTGGCAGCAGATCCGGATTTCATGATCCTGGAAAGCCGTTTTCTGGAGAAACCTGCATTTGCAGTTGAGCAGAGCAGGAATGCAGCGAAAAAAATGGCAGAGGATTCTCACAGAACTCTGTTTACCGCCCTGGACCTTCTGAAGAATTTCAGCGCAGAAGGAAAGGCTCTGGTGGAAGAAGCAGAGAAAAAGGTAGACCGTTATGAGGATGAACTTGGAACCTATCTTGTAAAACTGAACCAGAAGGATCTTTCCGTTCATGACAGTCACAGTGTTTCCATCATGCTCCACTGTATCGGTGATTTCGAGAGGATTTCCGATCACGGTGTGAACATCATGGAATCCGCACAGGAGCTTTATGAAAAAGGCCTGAAGTTTTCGGATAAGGCGCTGGAAGAGTTACGTGTCATGGAGCATGCGGTGGAAGACATTGTAGATATTGCTTACAAGGTTTACGAAAATCAGGATGTGCAGCTTGCGAGAGAGATCGAGCCACTGGAGGAAGTGATCGATGAACTCAGCAAGGAACTGAAGTACCGGCATATCCAGAGACTTCGCGCCGGAGAATGTACTATTGAAATGGGATTCATCCTGTCCGATGTGACTACCAGCCTGGAGCGTGTGGCAGATCACTGTTCCAATATCGGTGTTTGTGTGACACAGGTTCATGAAGATGCTTTTGATACACATCAGCACCTGAAGCAGATCAAACATGGGCCGGACGAAACCTTCTACCGTGCGCTGGAGGTGATCCGGAATCAGTATCAGCTTCCGGAAATAAAGGATGAGCCGGCGGCAGCCCAGATGGCAGCGGCAGGCAGCCAATAAAAAGATATCGAAATAATGCTATGCCCTGGTTATCTGTATCAGCAGACGGCCAGGGCTTGTGCAGTAAAAAGAAAGCAGTTATACTGAAGGCATGGAACAAAAAAGATCAGACGATTATGAAGTGCCAACGGCAAAAAAACGAACAGAGAGGATATAGAATGATCTACTGTGTGGAAGATGAGAGAAATATCAGAGAGCTTCTTGTCTATACCCTGGAGACAACAGGCTTTGAGGCAGAAGGTTTTGAAACCGGGGCAGAACTTGACACAGCCATGAAAAAAAATATGCCGGAACTGATCCTGCTGGATATCATGCTCCCGGGTGAAGATGGGTATAATATTTTGAAACGACTGAAAAGTGATACCAGGACCCGGGATATCCCGGTGATCATGGTCACAGCCAAAGAAGCGGAGTTTGACAAGGTAAAAGGTCTGGAGGGCGGCGCAGATGATTACATCACCAAGCCCTTCGGGATGATGGAATTTGTAGCCAGGGTCAAAGCGGTCCTTCGGCGCTGCGCAAGGCAGAGCGAAGAGAGGGAGCTGCATTGTAAGGGTCTTCGTGTCAATGTGTCCCGTCACGAAGTCAGCTATCAGGGTGAGGTGAAGGAGCTGACCAGAAAGGAATTCGAGCTTCTGGAATATCTTATGGAGAACAAAGGACTGGTCATGTCCAGAAACCAGATCCTGTGCCATGTGTGGGGCTATGATTTTGACGGAGAAACAAGGACTGTAGATGTTCATGTACGGACTCTCCGACAAAAGCTGGGGGAGGCCGGAAATCTGATTGAGACAGTGCGTGGCGTGGGATACCGGATCGGAGATCATGTATGAAAAAGAAAATTCTGCATCATACAAGCATTATGATCATTTTTGCTGTTCTTGTCACGTTTCTGGCAGCAAGTGTGGTCACCTACAGTAAATTAAACACATACATGCAGCGGGGAGTCCGTGAGGAAGCGCAGTATATCTGCCTTGCCATGGATGAGTATGGAGATTCCTTTCTCACAAAAAAGCTTCGGACAGTATCATCAAGTCGTGTGACTCTCATCCGTAAAGACGGAACCGTTCTCTACGATTCTGAGGCCTCTCCGAAAAAACTGGCAAATCACAGTGATCGTCCGGAATTTATACAGGCAGAAAAAAATGGAAAAAGCGAAAGTATCCGTTATTCAGAAACCTTTGCAAAAAAGACCTTTTATTATGCGGTGAAGCTGGATGACGGAAACGTGCTCCGTGTAGGAAAAACCGTAGACTCCATATATTCCACATGGATCTCAAGTCTTGCTGTGCTGGGACTTCTGATGCTCCTGGTACTGATCCTGGAGTTTGTTTTTGCACAGAGACAGACCAGAGAGCTGATCCGTCCGGTCAACGATCTGGATCTGGAGCATCCGCTGAACAATGTGTGCTATGAGGAGCTGCGTCCCCTTCTTGTGCGGGTGGATGAACAGAACCGGCAGATCCGGCAGCAGGTAAAAGAACTGAAGGAGGCAGAGGAGATCCGGAAGGAATTTTCTGCAAATGTTTCCCATGAGCTGAAGACCCCGCTGATGTCCATTTCCGGTTATGCGGAGCTTATGATGAACGGCATGGTTCCGGCAGATCATATACGGGAATTTTCCGGAAGGATCTACCATGAATCAATAAGACTTTCCAATCTGGTAGCGGATATCATCCAGCTTTCCAGACTGGATGAAAGCAACAGTGAGGTTCCTTTTGAAGAGGTGGATCTTTATGAGCTTGCGGAAGACGTAAGAAATAATCTCAGACATCCTGCCGGAAAGAAAAATATTTTCCTTGAGCTTGCCGGAAGTGCAGAGAAGATCAAGGGTGTCCGCCATGTACTCTATGAGATGCTTTTTAATATTGCAGACAATGCAGTTCGCTATACAGAACAGAATGGTCATGTGCGGATCATGGTAGGCAACCGGAAAGGGCATCCGTTCTACTGTGTGGCAGATGACGGGATCGGAATCCCGAAAAGTGAACAGGGAAGGATCTTTGAGCGCTTTTACCGGGTAGACAAAAGCCATTCCAGACAGACCGGCGGAACAGGTCTGGGGCTTTCCATTGTGAAGCATGGAGCAACGCTTCATCATGCACAGATCAACGTGGAAAGTGAACAAGGAGTTGGAACCAGGATGGAGATCGTTTTCCCGGAGAATACTTCTGACCGAAAATAAACTGAAAATAATCAGTAGGATTTCACGGTGAAGTGTAGTATAATAAAAAAAGGTTCAAAGGCCGGTCGGATGAGAATCTGACCGGCTTAAAATATGTATGGGAAAAAATCCCTGTATTTCTAAAAATCAGGAGGAACAAAATTATGAAAGAGCCGGTTCTGGTAGTAATGGCAGCAGGAATGGGAAGCCGCTACGGCGGACTGAAACAGATCGATCCTGTAGATCAGGAAGGTCATATCATCATGGATTTTTCCATTTATGATGCCGTACGTGCAGGCTTTAAGAAAGTGATATTCATCATAAAAAAAGAGAATGAACAGGATTTCCGCGATGCCATCGGCGACCGCTTAAGTGACAAGGTGGAGATCGTTTATGTGCATCAGGATCTCAACAACATCCCGGAAGGCTTCCAGGTTCCGGAAGGCCGTGTGAAGCCATGGGGAACCGGACATGCGGTATTAAGCTGTGCCGGAGAGATCGACGGACCGTTTGTAGTGATCAATGCAGATGATTATTATGGAACCCATGCCTTTAAGATGGCGTATGATTTCCTGATCCAGGCCCAGGAGGACACCGTACCTGCCCAGTATATGATGGTAGGCTACCGTCTTGAGAATACCCTGACAGACAATGGCTACGTTTCCAGAGGTGTCTGTGAGACAGATGAAAATGGATATCTTGCAGATATCAATGAGCGAACACACATTGAGAAACGTGACGGCGGAGCAGCCTACACAGAGGACGATGGAAAAACCTGGACAAGTCTCCCGGGAGAGACTCCGGTATCCATGAACATGTGGGGCTTCACCGGCGGATTTATGAAAGAACTGGTAAAACGCTTCCCGGTATTCCTTGAAAAGAGCATCCCGGAAAATCCTCTGAAATGCGAATATTTCCTTCCGTTTGTAGTTGACGAGCTCCTTCAGGAAAAAAAGGCAGCAGTCAGGGTCCTTACCACACAGGATAAATGGTACGGAGTGACCTATAAAGAGGACAAACCGGTAGTGGTAGCCGCGATCCAGAATCTGAAGGATCAGGGACTTTATCCGCAGGGACTCTGGGATTAAGTAGTAAATCTGATTTTCTGCTATTGTGGAAACAAAGGAACAGTGCTAAAATAAACAGGAACAGTTAGATCCAATAGAGGAGGAGAAAAACTATGGCAATTTTAGTAACAGGTGGAGCAGGATACATTGGAAGTCATACCGTTGTAGAGCTGCAGAGCGCAGGATATGATGTTGTAGTAGTTGACAATTTATGTAATTCCAGTGAGAAGGCTCTGGACAGAGTATCCAAGATCACAGGCAAACCGGTGAAATTCTATAAAGCAGATATCCTGGACCGCGAAGCATTAAATGAAGTTTTTGACAAAGAAGAGATCGACTCCTGTATTCATTTTGCAGGACTGAAAGCAGTTGGTGAATCTGTTGCCAAGCCGTGGGAGTATTATGAGAACAATATCGCAGGAACCCTTACTCTTGTAGACGTGATGAGAAAACATAATGTTAAAAATATTATTTTCTCTTCCTCAGCAACCGTATACGGAGATCCGGCAATGATCCCGATCACCGAGGAGTGCCCGAAGGGACAGTGTACCAACCCATATGGCTGGACCAAATCCATGCTGGAGCAGATCCTTACAGACATCCAGAAGGCAGACCCGGAGTGGAACGTAGTTCTTCTTCGTTACTTCAACCCGATCGGTGCTCATAAGAGCGGAACCATCGGTGAGAATCCAAATGGTATCCCGAACAACCTGATGCCATATATCACACAGGTAGCAGTAGGCAAGCTGAAAGAGCTTGGCGTATTCGGAAACGATTACGATACACCGGATGGAACAGGTGTCCGTGACTACATCCACGTAGTAGACCTTGCCAAGGGCCATGTAAAAGCTCTTAAGAAGCTGGAAGACAATTCCGGATTAAGCATCTACAACCTTGGAACCGGAAAAGGCTACAGTGTTCTTGATATCGTTAAGAACTTTGAGGCAGCTACCGGCGTCAAGATCCCATATGTGATCAAACCACGCCGCCCAGGCGACATCGCAACCTGCTACTCCGATGCAACCAAAGCAGAGAAAGAGCTTGGCTGGAAGGCAGAGAACGGAATCCGCGAGATGTGTGCAGACTCCTGGAGATGGCAGAGCCAGAACCCTAATGGATATGAGGCTTAAGGAACAGAAAGCTTAATTACATAAAAACATAAAAGCGATATAAAACACGGCAGACAGCCCCGGAGGGATGTCTGCCGTGTTGTTTTTTTGAGGGTAAAAAAGTCGCTTATCATTTCCATAAGCGACAAACAGACCGGAAACCCGTATAAATGCGGACTTCCGGCCTGCTTTGACCATAATTCTGACTGCTAATAGTTCAGCTTTTCCATGCACTTCTGCTTTTGTTTTATGCTGCTGTGCACATAAATATCCATGGTGATCTTGACGGACGAATGTCCCAGAATTTCAGAAAGTGTCTTGCTGTCAAATCCCATTTCCGTACAACGGGTGGCAAAAGCATGCCGGAGAGAATGAATGTTGATACTGGGAATTTCACATTGCTGAAGGAGCTTCTGGAATTTACGCTGTATATTTCTGGGCTCCATACATTTACGATTCGTACCCGTCAGCAGGTATGAATCAGGTTCAGCAGCAATCCGCTTCATTTTTTTCAATAAAAAATCAGGGATTGGAATATCCCTGATGGATGAGACTGATTTAGGAGGACCTATCATTAAAACGGTTTTGGGTTCGTCATCAGATTCACCAGAATAATCAAGATTTTTTATCCGTGAGATCGTTCGCCTTATATGTAGCAGCTTTTTATCAAAATCAACATCTTCCCAACGGATGCCGCTAAGCTCGCCAACGCGGATCCCTGTATAAATACATAGCAGGATGCCGATGGGAAATTCTGAGTCCTCAGCAGAGAGAACTGTGATCAGCTTTGTGAGATGTTCATGAGAAATAAGCTGAAAAGGACTGGTATTTATTTTGGGATACCGAAATTCCAGCTGTGAAAGATTCAGATACCCCTGTTTTTCACCATAGCGTAAAATACTGTGGAACAAAATCAGAAGATTTTTGATGGTACGTGGCGAAAGCCCCTGCTGTTTCAGCTTTTCAGAGAAGGCATATACGGAAGCAGAAGAGATGTATTTCAACGGCATATCACCAAATTCCGGAAGGATATGTGTATCAAGAAGTGTTTCGTAGCAGGCATAGGTGCTGAGCTTTACAGCATAACGCATGGATAACATCCATTCTTCACTGAGGTTTCGAAATACATAACACTTTCCCGGAGAGTTTTGAAGATTATTCTGACATAAAACAGCCAGCTTTTTCTTTTTTACAGCCTCGTATGTACGACCATACAGATATCCGTACTGGATACGTCCATTATGGTCACGACATTTTTCATAGCGAGCCTCCCATCTTCCGTCTTTCCTTTTTCTGATATTTTCCCCTTTTCTAGGCATAATCGTAGTCTCCTTTTCGCACTATTATAGCAAAAGTCTGACCATTTTTGTGACCACTGATAAGCGAAAAAAAGAAAAATTTGTCGTATATAAAAAAATTTAACCGAAAAAAACTGCATTTTTGGTCGAAAGTGGTGCATTTTTCGTATCTTGACAGTGACAGGGTGCAATGCTATTATTGATTAAGATTCAAAAACTATGCAATTTGAGAGAAAATCACCTGTCGCTTATGGAAATGATAAGTGACAAAAATAATAATTTAGATAAGTTATATTATAATGATTTTTCTTTGCGAAAAACGGAGAACCAAAATGAAAGAACCGGAAACCGGCAAAAAAGAAAACACCGGAAAAAGCGGCTACAGCATCACAACCTGGCGACTGCATCTCTGGTGCAGACATCCGGAATGGCTGCGTACCACACAGGAATTTTATAACCGGATCGCTGAATTTTATTACAACCTGCTTCTGGATCATACGGATCTCTGGGAAATGGGAAGCCAGCAGACTTTACGCGAGCTGGAAATCATGAGCATTCCGGGGCGAGGCGGACGCATACCATCAGATCCTCTCCCCTGGAAAAAGGTTCCGCTGTATTTTCGAAGAGCAGCAGCCAATGAGGGAATTGCTTCAGCCAAAAGCTATCTCAGCCGTTTTGCCCAGGATGAGAAGATCGGCAGAGCAGAGAAACTAAATGCAGCAGTTACTTATTACAAAGGAATGTATCAGGATTTTTCCGCTAAAGAGATCACGTTGCGTGTCTGGACAGGAGACACATGGACCTGGATGCATTGCCGGCTGTCAGGCAGAGACTTTCCGGAAAACGCCAGACTCATGTCACCATCCGTAGTTTTTGAATACAAATATGACATGCTGCATGTTCCAGTACGTCAGAACAATGAAAATACAGCAACCGTACGTCAGAGGATGCAGGCAGGATGCAGGATACTCTGTATTCAGTTTACAAACAGTGATGCCTTTGCGGTAGGCGTTGTTCTGGACGGAACCGGTCAGGAGATCGCAGTGAAGTTCTGGAAAGGCGGAAATGAATACAGCCACCATTGCAGAAAGCTTCTGGAAAAGATCCAGAAGTCCCAGGAAGCAACCGGAGGCAGACAGACAGGCAGAGTTGATCAGAAATACTGGATGCATCTGAAACATCTTTCTGAACACTATGGACACCAGGTCACAAGCCAGATCTTACGTTTTGCCGTAGAGCAGGACGTTTCTGTGATCGTACTTCCACGTTATAACCAGGAATATTCCAGAAACGTCATGAAAGGCTCAGGAAACTGGGGCCCGCTCCACTTAAGTACCAGGATCCGCCAGTATCTGGACTACAAAGCATGGAAAAACGGAATCATCGTTATCGAAGTCCACGCCACCGGCATCAGCACAAACTGTGCCAGATGCGGCGCAGAAATCATTCGGACTGACATCAGAACAGAACTATGCTGCTGCGCCAATGGACATCAGACGAACCGATATCTGAATGCTGTGAGAAATCTCGGGAAAAAGTGCCTGACACAGTTTGGACGCGGAGCATGAAGGGAAGAACAAAAGAAACAGAACAGAATATCAGTATGAAAAGCGAGCAGGTGGATTGACCTTATGGCATGTCAGAAAACAGATGTCATAAGGTCAGTGCATCGGCTTTGCCGTGCTGACAAAAAGAAAGCGAAAGCAAAACACGGTGTATATCAGTGATAAACACCGTCGGGTTGAATACCGCCTGTCGTGTGTGCGCCTGAAGAAGGGATGGGCACGGCGAAGAATGTGCCGGCTTTTGAGTTGGGGAGTGTATTCGAAGTTATGAAAAATAAAAACTTGCATATGGAGGATGAATAGAAAAAAGAGAGAAAGCATGTAAGGAAATATTGAAATGACGAAGAATACGCCTACAGTAAAAATTATAGTAGCAACACATAAAAAATATGAAATGCCTCAAGATGCAATGTATCTTCCACTGCATGTTGGTGCAGAGGGAAAAACAGATCAGAATGGAAATCCGCTGGATTTAGGGTATCAAAAAGATAATACAGGAGAAAACATTTCAAACAAAAACGCTGCGTATTGTGAGCTTACAGGCTTATATTGGGCGTGGAAAAATCTTGACACGGATTATACAGGATTGGCACATTACAGACGCCATTTTGGAAAGAAAACCAAGGCACCATTTGAAGGTGTTCTTACGTATAATGAGTTGCGCCCAATGTTGGAAAAATATAAAATTTTTGTACCTAAAAAAAGAAAGTATTATATAGAAACCTTATATTCCCATTATGAACATACACATTATGCATCTCAATTAGATATCACCAGAGAGATAATCGCTGAAAAATATCCCGACTATCTGAAAAGTTATGATGAAGTTGTAAAACACACTTACGGATATATGTTCAATATGATGATCATGCAAAAAAGATATCTGAATGATTATTGTGAATGGTTATTTGATATTCTCTTCGAGTTAGAAAAACGCATCGATCCACAGGAATTATCAGCATTTCAGGGGCGATTTTATGGAAGAGTAAGCGAGATAATATTTAATGTGTGGCTTGATGGTGAGATTAAACTAGGAAAAATTAAGAAAAATGAGATTAAAGAGTTGCCTTACCAGCATATGGAAAAGATTAATTGGTGGAAAAAGAGTACAGCGTTTTTAAAAGCTAAGTTTGTTGGAAAAAGATATGAAGGGAGCTTTTAAATAAGAGGATTATGAATGAAAAAATATTAATTTCATATATTATTCCAGCATATAATGCGGCTGATACATTAGAAAGAGCTGTGGAAAGTATTACACATACTTGTAACATGGAGAAATGTGAAATATTGATTGTTGAAAATGGATCAACTGATTACACCAATAGTGTTGCATTAAAATTAATTCAAAAATATGGAGAAAATGTTAAACTAATTCATTCGGAAAAAGGAGTGTCAAGAGCTAGAAATGAAGGATTGAAAAACGCCAGAGGAGAATGGATTGTCTTTGTCGATGCAGATGATTATATAGTATCTAAAAGCAAAAAATATATTTACGAAGATATATTAAATGCTAAAGCGGATTTGTATGTATATAGTTACGAGATTGGTAATAGAGCAAATTATATAAACAATAAAGAAGAGAAAACATATTATTTTAATGACTCTGCAGAAAAAATGAAGTTGGAAATGATCGCAAATCCAACAAAATTCATGCAGGTTTGGGGAAAGATTTTTAGGAAAAGCATTATTTATGAAAATAGAATTGGCTTTAATACAAAAATGCAGCTTTCAGAGGATAGTGATTTTACATTACATTATTTAATGCATTGTTCCAGAATTAGCATAAGTGATACGATATTTTACCATTATTCTATAGACAATGAGTCTACGATGAGGAGTAACGCAGATAAAAAAGTACTTCAATATATTGAAGCTATGAATATAACGAGTAAGTATATTAAAAAACAACATGAAAATGTACAATTGGCATTTAATGATTATATTTTAATGCATTTAAATATAGCCTGTGTTAGAGGTATATTTTGCGTTAATAATAAAGAAAATTATGTAAAAAAAATAGAGCATATAAAAAAAATTATAAATACACCTGTATTCAAAGATGCGATAAAAAAGTTCCATATAAAGAATAATTTTTCAGCGAGAACATTGCCTGTTTTTTTTATGAAATATAAATTGGTTCATATTGCAAGTATCATATATATTGTGCGGGCATATCAAAATTATATTTACGAAAAAAGTAGAAATTAAAATAGTCAAACATTAAATTGTGAGGAAACCTATGTATAAAATATTAGTTTTTGGTATGACAGAAAATCCAGGTGGGGTAGAGAGTGTTATTATGAATTACTATCATTACATGGATAAGAATACCTTTCATTTTGATTTTTTATGTAATTCATATAATAAAATCGCTTTCGAAGAAGAAATTATTTCCAATGGTTCACAAACCTTTCATTTTCCTGCGAGAAGTAAAAATTATAAAAAATACAAAAAAGAATTAAAAAATTTTTTTGAAAATAATGCCTCTAAGTATGATGCAATATGGGTGAATGTGTGTAGTCTTGCCAATATTGATTATCTGAAAATGGCAAAAAAATATGGGATAAAAAGAAGAATTATACATAGCCATAATTCTCAAAATATGGATAGCAGGTTAAGAGGAATTTTACATAAATATAATAAAAAAAGAATTGCTTATTATGTAACGGATTTTTGGAGCTGCTCAAAAGAAGCTTCGGAATGGTTTTATGATTCTTCAATAATAAAAAAATCTATTATTATCAGTAATGCGATAGACGTAGAAAAATATTGTTTTGATGATGTGAAGCGAAAAAAATTGCGGCGAGATTTGAAGTGGGAAGAAAATTATATCATAGGAAATATAGGAAGGTTGCATTTCCAAAAAAATCAAATGTTTATTTTAGACATATTTGAAAAACTTATAAAAAAAGAACCAAAAGTAAGATTGATTTTAATAGGTGATGGAGAAGACAGGACAAAGCTTGAAAAAGAGATTGATAAAAAGAAACTAAATAAGTATGTATATATGGCCGGAATTCAGAAAGACATATGTGGATGGTTGAGTACATTCGATCTGTTTTTGTTTCCATCTAAATTTGAAGGCCTCAGCATGGCTGCGATGGAAGCTCAGGCAAATGGAGTACCTATGTTAGCATCTGACAGTGTAATTCCTAAAGAAGTTAAAATTAATCCATCATTTATATTTTGGAATTTGGAAAATTCAGCGGAGTCTTGGGCAGAAGAAATTTTAAATATCAAAGAAAATATAAACCGAGTGTCCCAAAAGGAGATAGTGGATAATTTTACAATGCGAGGATACGAAATTCATACTGAAGCAAAAAAATTAGAAAAAATATTGTTGAATGGTGTGGTGAACAAATAAGTTTAAAAATAAAAGAAACAGTAGTGGAATAATGGACTGATAAAGAGAAAATATAAAAAAACAATCAGACAATAAGGCTATTTCTATGAGACGTTTAATAGGGAAGAAAGATAGGAGCGCGTTTTATGGATATATATCGCACAATAACTATTTAACCTTTATATATTAAAGAAAGGACAGTGAGATAAGAGATTTGTGTTTTATCTCTGTAAAGTATGAGAAAGTTAGATAATACGGAAGTTAAAAAGTATATTTTGAATATATTATGTGAGTTTGCGGCATTCTGTGATCAGAATGGGCTGAGATATTATTTATCGGGAGGAACTTTGTTAGGAGCAGTACGCCATAAAGGGTTTATTCCATGGGATGGAATTATATCACTCAGTTTGCAGAGTTCAACAGGTTTACAAACAGCCCGGTCGCTAATTATAAAGGGGAACTTTACAGTCTTCCTTTTAATATGTATACATTTAATAAAATGTGGGGTGTGGTAACACCGGAGGAAGCTGCAGCGAAGATTGAGGAGCAGAGAAAAGAAGCTGGAATTACAGAACCAAAGAATCTGGAAGAGCAGGCAATTTCACTGGTCGGACGTGACATTTATGAAAAGTTGATCAAGGGTTATACCGAGAAACAGTGGGGACGTGACTGTAAGGATCTTCCTTCGTTTATTATTAAACGTCTGCCGGTTCGTCTGACATTTGATAATAACTATTTTAATGCTTTGTATCAGGGTATCCCAGTTGGAGGTTACACGAAGATGGTAGCAAATCTTCTGGAAGGTATTGAGGTTCGTTTGAGTACAGATTATCTGGAAAACAAAGATGAATTAGATGCGATGGCTGAAAAAGTAGTTTACACAGGTCCGATCGATGCATATTTTGATTATAAGCTTGGTACACTGGAATATCGTTCCGTGCGTTTTGAAACAGAAACTCTGGATAAACCGAATTTCCAGGGAAATGCAGCTGTGAATTATACGGATCGGGAAACTCCATGGACGCGTATCATTGAGCATAAATGGTTTGAATTTGGTAAGGATGAGGAAGGTAACGATCTTCCTAAGACAGTGATCAGCCGAGAATTCAGTTCTGAGTGGAAGCCGGGGGATGAGCCGTATTATCCTGTTAACGATGAAAAGAATGGAGCTCTTTACGCAGAGTATAAAAAGCTGGCAGAAGCTGAGACAAATGTGATTTTTGGCGGACGTCTTGGTGAATATAAATATTATGACATGGATCAGGTTATTGCGGCTGCATTAGACCGCTGTGAAAAAGAATTGCATTAAGATCAGGAAATGAGGGGAAATTAAATGCAAACAACATTACTTATCATGGCTGCTGGTATCGGTTCCCGTTTTGGCGGTGGTATCAAACAGCTGGAGCCGGTTGATGAACAGGGCCATATCATCATGGATTATTCGATTCATGACGCAATCGAAGCAGGTTTTAACAAGGTGGTTTTTATTATCCGAAAGGATATTGAAAATGAATTTAAGGATGTGATCGGGAATCGGATCGAGGCGGTCTGCAAGGCGCATTCTGTTACTGTGGAGTATGTTTTCCAGGATATCAACGATATTCCGGGAGAACTTCCGGAAGGCCGTACGAAGCCTTGGGGTACCGGACAGGCGGTTCTGGCTGCAAAGGATGTTTGACAACGCCTTTTGTTGTGATCAATGCAGATGATTATTATGGAAAAGAAGGATTCCGTGAGATTCATGATTATCTTGTAAAAGGAGGCCAGTCCTGCATGGCTGGTTTTGTGTTGAAGAATACGTTGTCTGATAATGGTGGTGTGACACGTGGTATCTGCAAAATGGATGAGTATAATAATCTGACGGAGATTGTGGAGACTTCCAATATTGTAAAGAATGCAGAAGGTGCCGAGGCGGACGGCGTAAAGCTGGATACAGAATCACTTGTTTCTATGAATATGTGGGGATTGGCACCGGAGTTCCTGAAAACGCTGGAAAGTGGTTTTCAATATTTTTTTGAAAAAGTGGTCCCGGAGAATCTTATAAAGGAGGAATTTTTGATTCCAACATTTATTGGAGAACTTCTGGCAGAAGGAAGGATATCCGTAAAGGTTCTTCGTACCAATGATACTTGGTATGGTATGACTTATAAAGAGGATGTTGCTGCAGTGAAGGATAGTTTCAGAGAGATGTTGGAAAAAGGAATTTACAGAGAAGAGCTTTTTGCTGATTTATAAGAGTTTTTTTGTATAAAAGCGAGGCCGTCAGTAAATGGGGATAATGTTACTATTATTTTATATAGAAGGCATATAAGAATATAGAATCATTTGCAAATGGCCCCAATATATAAAGAAATAAAGGAACATTGTGATGAATATATCGGTGATGAATTCGAAGGATAATTGGAATATATTTAGCAAAAATCGTAATGCAATTTATGGTGTGGCGATAATTTCAATTATGATATTTCATTTTTTTGAAGATATAGCAAATTCAAATTTATCCGGAGGGGGATTGGGATTTTTAGGCAAGTTGTATAACACATTCATTGGTAGTGTTGGAGTTGAGTTCTTTGTTTTTCTGTCCGGCGTTGGATTATATTTTTCGATGTCAAAAGATTCCAATATTTTGCATTTTTTTCAGAAGAGAATAAAGAGAATTTTGCCAGTTTATCTTATGGTTGCTATTCCATATTGGATTGTGATTGATCTTATTATCATGCAAAAAGGCGTCAAGATGTTTGCATTTGATTTTGGCTTTGTTACATTTTTTACACAAGGGACAAGAACCTTTTGGTATGTGTTATTTATTGTTTTTGCATATTTAATTTATCCATTTGTTTATAAGATATTGCATGTAAAGTGGTCAGATTGGGGGCAACTGTTAATTCTTCTTATTATAGCTTTAGTTATTCAATTTTTACCGAGAATTGTAGATCCTGTATTGAATTTAAATATAGAAATTCTATTGGGAAGATTTCTTGTTTTTTTCATAGGGTGTTGGTGTGGAAAAAAAGTTTACCAGAATGCTTGTATTAATAATATAGATAAAATGGGAATTTTATTTGGAGTAATGATAATGCTGTGCGGCTTTTTACCGGTAACCAAAATAGTTGTGTCAAAACTAGGATTTAGGATTTTGATGTGTTTTTGGGGGATTTTTTTGCTGTATTGTATTGCTGTAAGTATGCGAAAGATGCCTAAAAGAATTGTAAAGATATTGGAGCAGTTTGGAAAAATGTCTTATGAATTATATTTGACTCATGTTGCAATTAGAGCACTTATGAATGTTATAGGGATAAAGACATTTTATTTTCAAAATTATGTTTTTTGTATTTTGATAAGTTTGTTTTTGACATACACAATTGTAAAATTACAAAAAAAGCTGATTTAGGGTAATAGATAACAATCGGCTTCTGCCTTGGTCAGAAGAATAGCAAAATGCTCAGATCCTCTGTAAAGGATCTGAGCATTTCCAATACGAACTATTTCTTCTGTAATTTCAGCACGTCCTCAAGAGAAAGTCCTGAAAATCTGGAGATGTCTTCAGGGGAGAATCTTGGATCCTGAAGCATACGCTGTGCTGTCAGCATAGCTTGTTCCTGATGGCCTTCGGCACGCGCATCATCGCACATTTCCTGAACAGCCTGACACATATTAACCCTCCCTTCTGTTTCTGTGAAACGTAAGTTGATACCGGTTATGGAGTCGATGACCCGGGTTGCTTTGAGCTCGAGTGAGCGGAAGCCGGGAGTCTGTGAGGTAAGCTCCTGAAGCTTCCGTTTATCTTTGGAATATTTGATGAAGAGCATGACTTCTTTGAGATTGCTCTGGAGTTTGTCAAGTTCTTCATCTTTTATCTCGGCAGGTGAGAAGAGATTGATCCGGTAATCCGGGACCATGGAAAGAATTTCGGGGTCCTGGACAGAGAGCATTTCGTGGAGGCTCCTGGGAGCGTTCCAGGTGTCGGAACCGAAGTACACGACCGTGGTTATGACCGGGATGAGCCGGTCATCTTTGTAGAAGCCGGTGAGATATTCTCCGGATAAGGCCATTGCTTTGCTTCTCTGTGTGATTTGGCGGAATTTTCTACCTGCCCTGCGTATTCTAATGCATCATAGACCATGTTTTTGACCGGCATTGCGTAGTGTGTTTCCGATTGATTTTCAATCCCCAGGAGAAGATAAATCCTTGAATCATCGTGCATAACATTAAGAGATTTGAATTCGTCCCGGAATTTCTGGACGGGAACTTCTGAAGTGCCGGATCCGTAGGGGACAGCGAGAGCTGTGGTATCCAGTGGATGAAGAGTGTCAGGGTCTATGATGTTTTTTCCTTTGTACAGCATATGGTTGAACATATCCGCAAAAACGCGGTTGTCAGCCATGTAATCTTTGGTGATGGTATCCTTTGTACCCATAGGTTTCACCACCTTCGATCTGTTTATGTGATCAGAGTAGTTTATTATCTGATCCAGTTACAGGGTATCATACATTTTGGTGTTTGAGAAGCGGATATCTGATATTTTATCGGGATTTTACAGAGGCTTCTTGCCAGCTACCCTTTTCCGGTGTTAAAATAACAGCATCAATGAAAGAACAGGGAGAATGAAATCAATGTACGATTATCTTATCGTAGGTGCCGGTCTTTACGGTGCGGTTTTTGCACAGGAGGCGAAGCGTGCCGGGAAGTCAGTGCTTGTGATCGACAAGCGTCCGCATATTGCGGGAAATGTATATACAGAGAAGGTGGAAGGGATCAACGTGCATAAATACGGTGCGCATATTTTCCATACCAATAATAAGAAGGTCTGGGATTATATCACCCGGTTTGCCACCTTCAATCGTTTTACCAACAGTCCGGTTGCCAATTATCACGGGGAGCTGTACAGTCTTCCGTTTAATATGTATACCTTTAACAGGATGTGGGGCGTGGTGACTCCGGAGGAGGCTGCGGCAAAGATCGAGGAGCAGCGGCAGGCTGCAGGGATCATGGAACCTTCAAATCTGGAGGAACAGGCTATCAGCCTTGTAGGTACGGATATTTATGAGAAGCTGATCAAGGGCTATACAGAGAAGCAGTGGGGACGTCCATGTACGGAGCTTCCTGCTTTTATCATCAAGAGGCTTCCGGTGCGTCTGACCTTTGACAATAACTATTTCAATGCGTTGTACCAGGGAATCCCGGTGGGTGGTTATACGAAGATGGTTGCCAATCTGCTGGACGGTATCGAGGTACGGCTGAATGAGGATTATCTGGAGAAAAAAGAGCAGTACGATGCAATGGCGGAGAAGGTGATCTACACAGGTGCCATCGACGCGTATTTTGACTATAAGCTGGGAACTCTGGAGTATCGTTCCGTGCGTTTTGAGAACGAGACACTGGATAAACCTAATTTCCAGGGAAATGCAGCAGTGAATTATACGGATGTGGAGACTCCGTGGACCCGTATCATCGAGCATAAATGGTTTGAGTTCGGAAAGGATGAGGAGGGTAATGATCTTCCGAAAACGGTGATCAGCCGGGAATACAGTTCCGAGTGGAAGCCTGGAGATGAGCCGTATTATCCGGTCAATGATGAGAAGAACGGAGCGCTTTACGGACAGTATAGGGAGCTTGCAGAGAAGGAACCGAAGGTGATCTTCGGCGGCCGTCTTGGTGAATATAAATATTATGACATGGATGCGGTGATCGCTTCTGCGCTGGATATGTGTGAGCGGGAGCTTGCATAAAAAAGATACTGGATATAACTAATGATAAGATCCTCTTATATTTCGGAGCCAAGGCAAAAGAGAAATATAAGGGGATTTTATGCATAGAATGGCAGTGAGATTTTTTGAGGGAGGAAAGAGCAATGAAAAGGTGCAAAGGTGTGCTTCTGGCAGGAATGCTGGTGCTGAGTATGAGTGTTCCGGTGTATGCGGACAAGTCGGTTGTGGTGAAGGTGGAAGCTCCGGCGGATACCACAGATTATTATATGACTGTGGATTCCGGTGGAGTTGGTGTGGATATCTATCCGTCCACCGACGGAAAAGGTGAAAAGCTCAATGATAAGACGGTAAGGGATGGTACTGTCCTGCATATCGAAGGGGAGACAGAGAAGAATGGTGAGCCCTGGGGATATACAGAGTATAATGGCAGATACGGTTATGTGCCGCTGGAGGAGCTGCGGCCCTCAAAGGATGCGGAGCTGGCGAAGGCCGGAATCGCAGGGAGCACGGAGAAAGAGACTTCTGCAGTGAATCAGGGAGACGCATCCGATACGCAGAATTCCGCAGCCGGCGAGACTCAGGGGAAAGTAGCAGGAACGGACAATACAGGCAGCTATCAGGCTCAGAATGGCGAAGGACAGGGAACGTCTGCAGGGACGGACAATACAGGCAACTCTCAGGCTCAGAATGGCGAAGGACAGGGAGCGTCTGCAGGGACGGCCAGCACAGATGAATCTCAGGCTCAGAGAGGTGAGGTTCAGGGGCCACCTGCAGGGACGTCCAGCACAGGTAGTTCTCAGGCTCAGAGCGGCGAGGTCCAGGGACCGCCTGCAGCGGATGGAACAACAGAAGGTGGGAAATCTGCGGATGAAGCTGTCACTAAGCCGGTCAATGGCACAGCTGCGACATCCTTTAAAGAAGAAAATTCCTGGTATAAAAGTCCGTTTATCTGGATCGGGATCGCAACAGTACTTGCAGTAATCGGAATTCTGGGTTATCATTTGAAGAAACGTTAACAGATAAACCAGATCAATATAAGAAAAGTGGAGAATTTTGTGAAGAGATTACAGCTTGTCAGGAAGAAATTACTGCCGCTTCTTCTGTGTGTGGCAGTTGCGGGCAGCCAGGTTCCGGTCATGGCAGCCGATGTGGAAGGCTTCAGTGATTCTGCGGAAGGCTTCAATGAAGAATGGTCAGAAGATACACAGACGCAGCCGGCGGAAGCAGAGGATACGACGGAGACCGCAGAAGGGAATACCACAGAGAACACCGGTATCCCGGATGAACAGACCGAGGATATTGCAGAGGCAGCCGACGGGGATACCGAGGATATAGCCTTGCAGAGCTCCGAGGAGGATACAGAGACTCCCGAAACATCAGAAGGATCGTCCTCTGATTCCCAGGAGGATACCTTTGGCGACGGTGAGGAGAGCTTCGGGGATGCCTCAGACAGTGGTGAGTCCGGCATCGAATATATCAAGGGCCGTCCGCTTACGGAGGAAGAGGAGCAGGAACAGCTGGCACCCTTTGATAATCTGACCTCTTATTCCACCGCCGTGGAGATCGGAAATGATGTGGATGAGGTACCGATGGGAAGAGCTGCGGCCTATCCGTCCTATTATAATGCAGCGGATCAGGGATATGTTACTTCCGTAAAGAATCAGGAGCCCTACGGTATGTGCTGGGCATTTGGAATGGCCTCTCTTCTGGAAACTTCGTTTCTGACCCAGGACCTTGGAACTTATGATCTGTCGGAAGAGCATCTGGCGTATTTTTTTGCAAACAGAAAGAATGACCCGCTTGGAAATACCTACGGGGATGTCAATAAGCATATGGGGACAGATGATAAAGGAAACGCAGATTATCATGAGGGCGGAAATGATCTTCTGGCTTCCATGTTTCTGAGCACCTGGTCCGGAATGACAACAGAAGGGGATGTGCCGCTGGCAACAGATTCCACGCATACACAGAAAACCGGTGTGACTCCGGCGGCATCCAAGGCGTACAATGCAGCTGCTTATCTGAAAAATGCCTATTTTTCCGATTATTCCGTAAATGCCATGAAGAAGCTTCTGGTTGCAAATAATTCGGTCACTGTGATGTATAATGCACAGAATGCCTATTACAATGCAAGTACAGCGGCCTATTCCTATCCTACCAGCACCAAGAACGTGAATCATGTAGTTACAGTGGTGGGTTGGGATGACAATTATTCTGCGAAGAATTTCCGGGCATCTTCCCAGGTAAAGGGAGATGGAGCCTGGATCGTCAAGAACAGCTGGGGTACAGGCTGGGGAAAATCCGGATATTTTTATATGTCCTATGAGGATAAGTCTGTCAGTGAGCTGGTTGCGGCTACGGCTGTCAATACACCGAAATATAGAAACAATTATTTTTATGACGGAACGTCGGGCCTTGGTTCTATCCGCATGTATGCAGGAGAACAGTTGTCCACGGTTTTTCGTGCCAGTGCAGGAAACGGAAAAGCGGAATCGCTTGGTGAGGTGACTCTTAGCTCCATGTCTGCCAATAATTCCTATACTGTGCAGGTATACACAAATCTGAAGGATGCCAGTGATCCTACCAGTGGAACACCGGCATATTCCACACCGGTTTCCTGCAGTCAGCCGATGGCTGGGGTTATGACTTTTCAAATCCCGGAGGTTCTGCTCAGCCAGAACAGTCTGTATTCTATTGTGGTGACAAATGCAGGAAGCACATATATAAAATACTGTGTGGAGGCAGAGGTCAGTTATGGCTGGTGCAGCTTTTCTCCGTCTATCGTATCCGATCAGAGCTTTCTGCGATATAACGCGGAGGATACCTGGATGGATGCAGTTGAATTTAATCCATCGGTAACTCCGAGGATCAAGGCGCATACCAGGACTCTGAGCAGTGCGGCCAGGATGCAGCTTTCTTCCTCTGAGATAAGTCTGTATTCCGGAGATCAGAAAACACTAAATGCTTCGGCTACCAGATCCGAGATGGATGCTTCCGGCATTGTCTGGGAAAGCTCAGATACCAGTGTGGCTGCTGTAAATGGAAGCGGCGTTGTTACTGCAAAAAATCCGGGAACAGCAACCATAACCTGCTACGGAAAAAATGCCAGGGGAATCCGGGCTACCTGTAAGGTTACGGTGAAGCTTCGTCAGACCACAGGTGTAAAACTGGTTTCCAAGGCATTTAACAGGATACGGATCTCCTGGAAAGCAGTTCCCGGCTGCAATCGTTATGCTATCTATCGCTGGGATGAAAGCGGAAATTCAAAAAAAATGGCAACCGTGGCAGCAGATGTAGTGACCTGGCAGGATACTGCAGTGAAAACAGGAAGCACTTATACGTATCGGATCCGGGCTTCTTATGTACGTTCCGGAAAGAAGACTGTTTATGGAGCCGTATCTTCGCCGTTCTCAGCAAAAGCGGAGCTGGGGAAGGCCCGTGCAGTGGCTGAAGCTGTCAGCGGACCATGTAACAGGGTATCCTGGAAGAAGGTTTCCGGAGCCAGTGGATATTATATCTACCGGAAGCTCCAGGGGAAAAGCTGGGTTCGGATTGGAACCGTTAACAACAAAGTATTGTCTTGGCAGGACACGAAGATTGAGGGAATCACCTCCTACGCTTATGCTGTGAGGCCATATAAGAATGTAGACGGGAAAAAAGTTTTAGGAGGATATCAGGCAAGCAGCTATATCCTGTCCTATCCGGAACTTCAGAAGATATCCAGTGTTAGGAAGACCTCCAGGGGGCTGAAGATCTGCTGGAAAGCGCAGAAGAAAGCAGATTGCTATCAGATCTACCGTAAGACCGGAAAGGGGTCATGGAAAAAGATCAGTACAGTTTCCGGAGGCAGCCGCTCCTCCTTTGAGGATAAGACCGCAAAGAAGGGAACAACGTATTACTATGCGGTGCGTGCAGGGATAAAAACCTCGGGTGGAAAAGTACTCTGCGGAGGATACGCCGCAAAAGCAGCAAAGAGATAAAAGTGTTAAAATATAAAACGCCCGGATTTGGAATGTTTCAATCCAGATCCGGGCGTTTTATGTTTTGGTTGAATATGTGTATTATATATGATTATATCAGGCAGTTCAAAAGAAAGATCAGTCGTTGTTGATCACAACGCCTTTCTGAAGCATGATGTTGGCATAAAGTGCTTTCTCACTTGTGGAGATGATGCAGTATGCAGTTTTTGCTTCGTCATAGAATGCGAAACGCTCGATGTTTCCGACGGCTTTTTCGCCACGCTCGTCATGCTTGGAAACGATTTCCTTATATGTATCCCAGATCGGTGTCTCCACATTATCGCCAGGCATTACTTCCATCAGGTTTACCGGATGCTCTACATAAGTATCCAGCGGGAAGAGCTTCAGGATGGCATCCAGGATCTCCGGAACGCCATGTCCGTCACAGCGGATGGTGATGGCATTTTTTCCCATGGATTCTACAGGGAAGTTTCCGTCAGCGATAACAAGACGGTCACTGTGTCCCATCTCACATAAAACCTTCAGTAATTCTGGTGATAAGATTTCTGGAATTCCTTTTAACATAGTTTATATCCTCCTAAGATCATTGTGTACTTACAGCATTTCGGAAATTATAGCATCAGGCTCAGATAATCAGAACAGGATACATGGATTTCCGAAACTGTTATGACGCCGGTAGTATCAGACAGACCTGCCCGGCCACAGGCTTTAGAACTCTTATTAATTAATCTAACGGTATTTGGTCTTCTTTTCAAGGGAATATTTTCCTGTAAATGATGAAAATTTTATGGTTGACAGAAACCCTGTGGAGCGCTATGATGAACTCAAACGGAAACGTTTCGGTTTCTGGACCAAATGAGAAAATAATACAAAACAAACACAATGATTATGATTCCAAGGAGGAGAAGATTATGCCACTGGTTACATCGAAGGAAATGCTGTTAAAGGCACAGAAGGGCGGATATGCAGTAGGAGCATTCAACGCAGAGAATATGGAGATGGTGAAGGCGATCATCCAGGCAGCTGAGGAGCTGAAAGCACCGGTTATGATCCAGACAACACCTTCTACTGTTAAATATGGTACGGTTGAGACTTACGCTGCGATCGTAGCAGCAGAGGCAGCCAAGGCTTCCGTTCCGGTATGCCTTCATCTTGACCATGGCAGCAGCTTTGAGCTTGCGATGCAGGCAATGCATGCAGGCTATACCTCTGTGATGATCGATGGTTCCAAGCTGGATTTTGAGGATAATATCAGAGAGACCAGGAGAGTTGCGGATGTGGCAGCAGCCCTGGATATCCCATGTGAGGCTGAGCTCGGTAAGGTCGGTGGTAAAGAGGATGATCTTGAGGCTGAGGCAGACACTAACACCGACCCGCAGGAGGCGAAGGAATTCGTGGAGCGTACAGGTGTTACTTCCCTGGCAGTTGCCATCGGAACCGCACATGGTTTCTATGTGGGAACACCGGTTCTTGACAAGGAACGCTTAAGCGAGATCCGTGAAGTTGTAGATATCCCCCTTGTTCTTCACGGGGCATCCGGACTCAGTGATGAGGATGTCAGCGACTGTGTAAAACGTGGTATCTGCAAGGTTAACTTTGCAACAGAGCTTCGTGCTGCATATTCCAGGGCAGTGAAGGAGACCTTTGCAGAGAATGAGAACACCATCGATCCGAAGGCCTACGGAAAGAAAGCGATCCAGGCAGTGAAGGAGCTGGTTGAGGCGCGTATGAAGGTTTGCGGCTGTGATGGAAAGGCAGAATGATCTTCTGTAAAAAAACAGAAACGGAGTGATCAGTATGGCAGCAACCATGAAAGATATTGCCAGGCGGACCGGACTTGGGCTCGCAACGATTTCTTCTTATTTTAACGGCGGAAACGTAAGAGAAAAAAACAGAATAAAGATCGAGGAGGCCATTCAGGAGCTGCATTATGAGGTCAATGAGGTGGCCAGAGGGCTTAAGACTAATGCTACCAAGACCATCGGCGTGGTGATCCCGGAGCTTAACAATACCTTTTGCGCGGAGATCATCACAGGAATGGAGGATGTCTTAAGGAGTCACGGATATGCGACTATTGTCTGTGACTGCCGTACCGATAAGAGACTGGAGCGGGATGCAGTGGAGTTTTTAAGCCGGAAGCGTGTGGACGGGATCATCAGCATGCCGGTAGATGCGGAAGGCAATCATCTGAAAAAATTCCAGAAAACCGGAAAGCCCATCGTACTCATTGACCGCAGGATCCGGGAGCTTTCCTGTGACAGTGTTCTTGTAGACAACGAGAAGGCGGCTGAGGACGCAATGAGAGTTTTTTTTCAGGCAGGACACCGTAAGATCGGGATCATTGGCGGACCGGAGGAAATTTCCACAGCTCAGGAACGTCTCCAGGGGTACCGCAATGCATACGAAAAAGAAAATATACCGGTACGGGAATCTCTGATCTATCACGGCGATTATACCATTCAGGGCGGTGTGCAGGGAATTGAGAAGCTTGTTGCGGACAATCCGGATATGACGGCCGTGTTTGTTACCAACTATGAGATGACCATGGGGGCGGTGATCGGGATGAATGAGCTGGGTCTTAAGATCCCGGAACAGCTGTCTATGATCGGTTTTGACAATCTGCAGTTTGCCAGAGCATGCAATCCCAAGCTTACCATTGTGGCACAACCTACACAGGGGATTGCCGGAGAAGTGGCGGGAATCATGCTGAAACGGCTGGAAGGGGCTGCAAGTGAAGAAACAGAACCGATCACGGAGAAGCTTGGCGCAGAGATCATCATGGGAAAATCCGTCCGTGTGCTGGACGAGAAGGAGAAGCTATAATGAAACCATATTTATTAGGTATTGATATCGGCACCAGTGCCTGTAAGGTTGCGGTTTTTGAAAAATCGGGAACGGTTGTGGCTGCGGCCAACGGCGATTATCCGGTTTACTATCCGAAGGAGGGCTGGGCAGAACAGAATCCGGAAGAATGGTGGAGTGCTGTCTGTCAGGCGGTAAAGAAGGCTATCCAAAAAGCGGGGATAGCACCTGAGGAGATCGCAGGCATCGGTATTGACGGCCAGAGCTGGTCAGCCATTGCCATGGATAAGGACGGAAATGTACTGACAAACACTCCGATCTGGATGGATACCAGAGCACAGTCTATCTGTGACAGATTGAATGAAGAGATCGGGGCAGAGCAGATTTTTGAAGTATCCGGTAATTCCCTTCAGCCGTCCTACACAACTGCAAAGATCCTCTGGTATAAAGAAAATCTCCCGGAGGTGTACCAAAGGATCCACAAGATCCTGCAGTCTAACAGCTACATTGCATATAAGCTGACGGGTGTGATGAGCCAGGATGTTTCCCAGGGCTATGGCCTGCATTGCTTTGACATGAGAAAGGCAGCCTGGGATGAGGATATGTGCAGAAAGCTTGGGATTCCCATGGAATTTCTTCCTGAGATCTGTGCCTGTGATCATGTTGTGGGAACTGTTACAGAGAAGGCGGCGGAGGAATCCGGCCTTGCTGTGGGAACACCGGTTGTTGCCGGTGGTCTGGATGCGGCATGCGGAACACTGGGGGCCGGAGTGATCCATCCGGGTGAGACACAGGAGCAAGGCGGACAGGCCGGCGGAATGAGCATCTGCATGGATGCGTACAAGGCAGATCCCAGACTGATCCTTGGCTATCACGTGGTTCCGGGACAGTGGCTCCTTCAGGGAGGAACCACCGGAGGTGGTGGTGTCATGCGCTGGTTTGAACGTGAGTTTGCAGATTATGAGCGCTCTGTAGCAGGGGAAAAAGGCTCTTCTCTGAACCAGCTCAATGAGATCGCGGAAAGGGTTGCACCAGGCAGTGACGGAGTGGTATTTCTTCCATATATGTCCGGTGAGCGTTCCCCGATCTGGAATCCCAATGCGAAGGGCGTATTCTACGGACTGGATTTTGCCAAGACCAAGGGACATATGGTACGTGCCTGTATGGAAGGCGTAGCACTTTCTCTGAAACACAACCTTGAGGTGGCAAAGGAAGCAGGAGCAGATGTGGAAGTTCTCCGTGCAATGGGAGGCTCTGCAAATTCTCTTCTCTGGACACAGATCAAATCCGATATCACAGGAAAACCCATCGTAGTGCCGTCCTCTGATACGGCAACAACACTTGGTGCAGCGATTCTGGCAGGTGTTGGTGTTGGAATGTATCAGGATTATGATGAGGCCATCCGTCTTACGGTAAAGGAAACAAGAAGACATGAACCGAACCCGGAAAACCGGGACGTTTATGAGAAAACCTATAAAACCTATTTAAATCTCTATAAATCTCTTGAACCTATGATGAGAAATGAGGAGGAAAAGTGATCATGAAAGCAGCAGTAGTAGTAGCAAATGAGGATGTTCAATATCAGGAAGTGGAAGAACCTCAGGTAACACCGGGCCATGTGAAGATCAAGGTAAGATATTCCGGGATCTGCGGATCTGATATCCCGCGTGTATTAAATCACGGCGTACATTTTTATCCCATCGTGCTTGGACATGAATTTTCTGGCGATGTGGTGGAAGTGGGAGAAGGCGTTACCAAGGTGAAGGTCGGCGACCGTGTATCCGGTGCACCACTTCTTCCCTGTATGAAATGTGACGACTGTCAGAAGGGTAATTTCTCTCTCTGCAAGCATTACAGCTTCATCGGTTCCAGAGAGCAGGGAGCAAACGCAGATTATGTAGTGGTTCCTGAGCAGAATGCAGTACCATTCGCAGACAATGTTCCATATGAGCAGGGAGCCATGTTTGAGCCTGCAACCGTAGCTATCCACGGTGTATTCCAGAACGATTACCACGGCGGTGAGTATGTGGCGATCCTTGGCGGCGGTACGGTTGGTATGTTCACCATGCAGTGGACAAAGATCTTCGGCTCCAAAAAGGTAGTGGTCTTTGATATCAGCGATGAGAGACTTGCTCTTGCAAAGCGTCTCGGCGCAGATGAGATCATCAACACAAAGGAAGAGGGATATATGGAAAAAGCCATGGCCATTACAGGTGGAAAGGGCTACGGCTTCGTATTTGAGACAGCCGGACAGGTTCCTACCATGCATATGGCATTTGAGCTTGCAGCAAACAAGGCACATGTATGCTTCATCGGTACTCCTCATGAAAACCTTACCTTTACACCGAAGGAGTGGGAGAACATGAACCGTAAGGAGTTCAAGCTTACCGGTTCCTGGATGTCCTACAGTGCCCCGTATCCGGGACGTGAGTGGGAGCTGACGGCGCATTATTTTGCAACTGGCCAGCTGAAGTTTGACCCGGGCTTCATCTATAAGAAAATCCCGATGAGCCAGGCACAGGAGGCATTCCAGCTGTTCAAGACACCGGGCCTTGTAAAAGGAAAGATCCTTCTTTCCAATGAGGAAGACTGATATGATCCTGACAGTAACCTTAAACGCTGCCATTGACAAGCGTTATGTAGTGGATGATTTTAAAGTGGGCGAAGTGAACCGAGTGCGTGAATGTACCTACGTTCCCGGCGGAAAGGGACTGAATGTTTCCAAGCCGGCGTCCATTTACGGTGCTGAAGTGGTTGCCACCGGCTTTGTAGGCGGCCACGCAGGCAATTATATAGAAGCTGCCCTGAAGCCTTTTGGCATTAAGAGTGCTTTTTACCATGTAGAGGCGGAGAGCCGCTCCTGTATCAACATCTGGGATGAGGTGAATCATGTACAGACCGAATTCCTGGAGCCGGGATTTACACTGACAGAGGCAGATTTTGAGGGCTTTGAGAAAAAATTCCGCCAGCTTGTAAAAGATGCTTCTGTTGTGGCGATGTCCGGCAGCGTGCCGAAGGGACTTGACGGAAGTGCCTACCAGCGCCTTGTGAAGATTGTGAAAGACGCCGGAAAACCGGTGATCCTGGATACCAGCGGCAAGCTTCTGGAAGAGGGAATCAAGGCAGCACCGACACTGATCAAGCCTAACATTGATGAGATCCGTATGCTGACAGGCAAGCATTGTGACGATATCAACGATATCATTGAAGCAGCGAAAGCCATCCATGCCGGTGGTGTGGAGATCGTGGCGGTTTCGCTTGGAGCAGATGGTTCCCTGGCAGTCGGAGAGGAAGGGATTTTCCGTGCGGTGGTTCCGAAGATTGATGCGGTAAATACCGTAGGCTGCGGAGATTCCATGATCGCAGGCTTTGCCCTTGGATTAAGTGAGGGACTTTCCCTAGAAGAGACTCTGCAAAGAGCCAGTGCGATCTCAGCGGCGGCAGCCATGCGCGAGGAAACGGGCTTCTTTGTGATGGAGGATATGGAGGCTCTTCTTCCGAAGATCGAGATCAGGCGTTTATAAGATAAGCTTATAATAAGAAAATTTTTATAAAAAAGGAGATGTAAAGATGGCAGAAGTTATCAATCCGGCAATTGTGCCGAAAGTGACACTTCCTTCCGGCGAGCAGGTTCCGTGTGTCGGAATGGGAACATTCGGTTCCGACCGTGTATCCGCAGAGGATGTATCTGCAGCTGTTGCAGGCGCGATCCGCAGTGGCTACCGTATGTTTGACTGTGCCGCATGCTACGGAAACGAGCATGAGATCGGCCAGGTATTTAAGGACGCTTTTGACGAAGGTGTTGTAGAGCGTAAGGATCTTTTTATCATGACAAAGGTATGGAATGACATGCACAGAAGAGTAGAGGAAGCCTGTGACAAGAGCATTAAGGATCTTCAGTGCGATTATGTGGATATGTATTTCATCCACTGGCCATTCCCGAACTATCATGCACCGGGATGTGATGTGGATTCCAGAAATCCGGATTCCAAACCCTTCAGTGTGGAGGAGTTTATGGATACATACCGCCAGTGTGAGGCGTTGGTAGAAAAAGGAAAGATCCGTTACATCGGTATTTCCAATATGACCATTCCGAAGCTTGAGGCAGTTCTTCCGCTTATGAAGATCAAACCTGCAACCTGTGAGCTTGAGCTTCATGTATGCTTCCAGCAGCAGGAGCTTTATGATTATCTGGTAGAGCATAACATCCAGCCGGTAGGCTATATGCCGATCGGTTCTCCACGCAGACCGGAGAGAGATATCTGCCCGGAGGATGTTGCGGATCTGGAGGTTCCGGAGATGCAGGCGATCGCAAAGGCACATGGTGTTCATCCGGCTCTGATCGCTCTGAAATGGGCACATCAGAGAGGAGAGATCTCCATTCCGTTCTCTGTGCACAACTATGCAAGCAACCTGAAATGTGTCACAGAGGATCCCCTTACAGAGAAAGAAATGGCAACCATCGCAACTCTGGAAAAAGGCAACCGTCTTGTAAAAGGACAGGTATTTCTGTGGCATGGTGCCAGGGACTGGCATGACCTCTGGGACGAGGATGGCGTTATCGTAAAATAATAAAAATATGCAGGAAAATCCCGTGTTCCATATGTTGGATGCGGGATTTCTTTGTATTTAATTTGGACTAAGAAACTCCGTTGTAAATTTTAACCAAACATGTTAACATATAAAAAGAATTAACAGTTATTGTTCACAGAAAGGACAGTAATCTTACCAATGAAAATGACAGAGACGGGGGGGGAAGGATCTGTCAGGGGGATGTGCAATAAAAACAACAGAAACTGATCAGAGGGGGACAACAGAAATTATGTATCGTATTTTACTGGTAGATGATGAGATACTTGTTCGAGATGCGATCCGGGAGAATATTGACTGGAAAGCAATGGACTGTGAGCTGGTAGGAGACTGTGATAACGGGAAAGCAGCAGCGGAATTTGTACAGAACCATCCGGTGGATATCGTGCTTACAGATATCCTTATGCCATATATGGATGGTATGGAACTGAGCCGTTTTCTCCATGAGAATTATCCGGATATCGTGATCGTGATCTTCAGCGGATTCGGAGAATTCGAGTATGCCAAGAAGGCGATCCAGTATGGTGTCAGTGAATATATGCTGAAGCCGGTGACAGCCATGGAACTCAGAAATGTTATCGGAAAAATGAAGGAGAAGGTGGACCAGCAAAGAAAAGAAAAAGAGAAGCTGGAACGTCTGACACAGACTTCCGAGAATTATCAGAAAAACGCCATTGTGATCCGTTCCAGAGCGCTGCAGGGCTTTGTGGATAATATCAAGACACGGCAGGAAAGTCTGGAAGAGCTTGCAGCACTGGGAATCGATCTTGAGGCAGCATGCTATCGTGTGGCTGTTTTTGAGCTGGATCTGTATTCGGACGGCAGTCAGCTTACTGCGGAGAAACGCCAGGAGAGTGCACTGATGTCTTTTGTCCTTTTTAATATCAGTGATGAGATCATCAGCAAAGAAAAAGCAGGAGTGGCATATCAGGCCGGAAACAACAAGGTCGGTGCTCTTTTCATGGGAAACCGTACCAGAGAGTTTGAACACAAGATCATGGAGATCTGCAGGACGATCCAGGATAAGCTGAAGGAACTGATGTCGCTGGATATTTCTATCGGTGTGGGAAGCTGGGCCAGAACTCAGCAGGAGCTTCGTGCATCCCATGAACTTGCAGAGAAAGCTATTGAATATCGTTATCTTCTTGGAGGAAGCCTTCTTATTGATATGGAAGAACAGCCGGAGGAAAAAAATCTTTCCATTAAAGCTTATGTAGAGAAGCTGGCAGCTGCTCTGAAAGCGGGTAAAAAGGAAAACGCAGAGCATATTCTGGAACAGATCTCTTCTGAGATCAAGGAAGCGCGGGTGGATAAGAGTCGTGCCTGCGTGTATCTTCAGCAGATCATCCGTGCAGCAGATGAGACCTGTGAGGATATGGTTCCGGACAACAGGCTTTTTTCCAAAAGAGAAGCACTTCTGCAGCAGGTTACGGAGCAGAATTCTTTTGACAGTGCTGTTGAACTGGTCAGGAATCATATCGGAGAGATTTTCCAGACACTTTCCGATGCAAACAGCTCCAGCGGACAGCGTCAGGCCAGACTTGCCCTGGATTATATCCAGAAGAATTATATGGATCCGGATTTAAGCCTGAACAGTATCTGTTCCTATCTGAATATCAGTACAAGCTATTTCAGTACGATCTTTAAGGATCTTACGGGAGAGACTTTTACAGAAGTTCTGATCCGTACCCGCATGGAGAAGGCGAAGGAGCTTCTGGAGAATACAACTATGAAGAATTATGAAATTGCCGAGAAAGTCGGATTTGCAGATCCCCATTATTTTGGGATCTCCTTCAAAAAAATGACTGGCTGCACACCAACAGAATATGCAAGGGAGAAACGTAAATGAGAGATATCCGGTTTGCGGCAAAGATCATAGGAAAATTTAAGAGTATCCAGAGTGCGATCTTTGCGGTAGTGACGGTGCTGCTTTTAAGTGCGGTGCTGGTCATAACAGGTGTTTCCATGAGATATACCCGCAATTCTATTTTTGAAAATTCTGCTGTCTACACCCAGAATATCGTGCAGCAGATGAATCAGAATATTGATTCCTATATTGATTACATGGAAAATATAGCCTATATGATCTCCAGTAACGAGGATGTACAGCAATATCTTTTTGGTGAAAATGTGGACAATGGAACAAGAGAGCGTCTGATCAATCAGTTCAAGACTATTCTGGATGGACGAAGTGATATCCGAAATCTTGGGATCATTGGAAGTAATGGACGGAAGCTGATCAACGACGGCAAACAGTCTGTGAATCCGGATCTGAAGCTTTCCACCCAGGAGTGGTATCTGGAAGCTTTACAGAAGCCGGAAGGCCCGCTTCTTACATCTTCTCATGTACAGCACATCATCAGCGGAGAGCGTCCGTGGGTGATCACTTTAAGCAGGGGAATCCGTAATTTTTCCAACAGCGGTGAGAAAGAGGGAGTCTTTTTTATTGATCTGAATTACAGTGCCATCAGTGAACTTTGTGATCAGAATACGATCGGGAAAAGGGGATACGCATTCATTCTGGATGAAAGCGGAAATATTGTATACCATCCACAACAGCAGCAGCTTTACAATGAATTGCAGACTGAGAATATCGACCTGATCGTGAAATCAAAAGAAGATACGGTGCGTACCGAAAAGGGAAACAGAGGAAAGCTATATTCCATTTCCAGATCAAATAAAACCGGATGGACCGTTGTGGGCTGTATGAGCGTCAGCGAGCTTCTGCGCAAAAGCAATCAGGCACAGAGTATTTATGTGCTTATTTCCGCACTTCTGATGATCGTGGCACTGCTTTTTTCCAGATTTCTGGCAAAGAGTCTTACATATCCTCTTCAGCGTCTCAGAGATTCCATGTCCAGAGTACAGGAAGGGCATTTTGACGGAGCAGATGTGGAGATCGATTCAGAGAATGAGATCGGAAGCCTGACGAAATCTTTCAATGTGATGACACATAGGATACAGGATCTTATGGAGCAGAACGTGAAGGAACAGGAAGCAAAGAGAAAAAGTGAGCTTAAGGCCCTTCAGTCCCAGATCAATCCTCATTTTCTCTACAATACCCTGGATTCGATCATCTGGATGGCAGAGGGCAGAAAGTACGAAGAGGTTGTTCTGATGACAGCATCCCTGGCGCGTCTTCTTCGTCAGAGCATCAGTAATGAAGATGAAGTGGTTCCTCTTGCAAGGGAAGTGGAGTATGCCAAGGGTTATCTTACGATCCAGAAGATGCGTTACAAGGACAAGCTGGAATTCGAGATCGATGTAGAACCTTCTATATTAAATATCCCTCTGATCAAGCTGGTTCTCCAGCCGATCATTGAAAATGCCATCTATCATGGACTGAAATATAAAGAGAGTAAGGGACTTTTGCAGGTAAAAGGCTTTATGAAGGACGGAAATGCAGTTCTTCAGGTGATCGACAACGGTGTAGGTATGGATGAGGAAACATTGTCACATATTTATGATAAGCATAAGGTGAATTATCATTCCAATGGTGTGGGTGTTTACAATGTACAGAAACGTCTGAAGCTTTATTATGGAGAAAATTACGGGATCACCTATGAAAGTGAAAAAGGTGTCGGAACCACTGCCACGATCACCATTCCGGGAATACAGGAGGAATCAATATGAAAAAACATAGAAAACTCCTGACTTTAGGAGTGGTCATCTGCCTTGTGGCGGGGCTTGTAGCCGGAATAGTCTATTATAAACAGGCAGAAGAAGAGAGAAAACTATCGCTGATCTATATTCCGAAGGTTGTGGACGGTACCAACGATTTCTGGACATCACTGATCCAGGGGGCGGAGATGGCTGCAAAGGAATATAATGCAGATATCCGCGTATGGGCACCTGAGGAAGAGAATGATGTGGATGGGCAGAACAAGCTGATCGAAAGGGCAACAGAAGAAAAACCGGACGCGATCCTGATCTCGCCGTCCAGCTTCACTGAATCCGACCAGCTTTTGAAGAAGGCAAAGGAACAGGGAATACATATCGCATTTATTGATTCCTACACACAGGAAGAGGTCCAGGATCTTACCGTTGCGACCGATAATCTGGAAGCGGGACAGATCCTTGGCAGGTTTGCGAAGGAGCTTGTGGGAACGGATGATCAGATTGCGATCGTTTCACATGTAAAGGGTGTATCTACGGCAGTTGAAAGAGAAAAAGGTTTCCGGACAGGACTTGGCAGTCTGAAGGATAATATCGTAGATGTGGTATACTGTGATTCTCAGTATGACAAGTCCTATGAGCTTACAAAAGAGCTGATGAAAAAATATCCGGATCTCAAGATGATCGCGGGAATGAATGAATATTCCTCTGTAGGTGCTGCAAGAGCAGTAAAGGCAGCAAAAGCAGAGAATCGGATCAGGGTGGTGGGAGTAGACAGCTCACAGGAGGCCGTCCAGCTGATGGAACACGGAATCTTCCAGGGAATCGTTGTACAGAAGGCATTTAAAATGGGGTATGTGGGTGTTCGGGAAACTGTTAAGATGCTGCGTGGAGAAGACTATAAGAAGAATATTAATTCCGGGTGCCAGCTTGTGACTCCTGACAATATGTATACCAGTGAGATCGAAAAACTGCTTTTTCCGTTTAATACGTTAAAAACATATGGTGATCTTACACCGTAAATAGTCATAAATGTACAAAGAAAAGGGTTAAATATTTACCATACAGTAAATATTTAACCTTTTTTTGCAAGATATTCTATTACAATTATTGATTTTTGACGGTATTATAATAACCAAGAAAACACAAGATACGTGCAAAACGTGAGGAGGGTAAAAATTGGAAAACTTAAAACAAAATCCAATCGTTAAGAAGCTCGGATTGAACAGAATACTTCTTGTCTGTGTTCTGATTCTCATGTTCCTGGTTTTTAAAGTAGTTCTTGGAAACAAGTTTCCGGCTGTTGATAGTATCAAGTCTACTTTGAACTATGTGTACTTTCTGGGCTTTTTGTCACTTGGCGTTACATTCGTAATCGCTACAGGAGGAATTGATTTCTCCATCGGACCTGTAATGTTCTGCTGTGCACTGGTATCCGGTTACTGCATGACATCTTACAAGGTTCCCTGTGCAGTTGCCATGATCCTTTGCATTCTGATCGGTCTCTGCTTTGGTATTTTCAATGGCTGGATGGTTTCTTACATGTCAGTACCACCATTCATTATTTCCATGGCATCCATGAACATTGCAAAAGGTATTGCTTCTGTATTCACAAAAACACAGTCCGTAAGCTGGCCGGCAGCTGGCGATGCAAACGGCTGGTTCCGTAATATCGTTTCCGTAAACGGCTTCCCTGTAGGAATTATTATTTTCCTGGTAATGGCAGTTATCTGCGGTATCGTTCTTTACAACACAAAACCAGGACGTTACATCCTCTGCCTTGGATCTAACAAAGAGGCTGTCCGTCTTTCCGGTGTTAACACAAAGAAATGGGAAATGCTTGCTTATGTGATCTGCGGATTCCTGGTAGGTATTGGAGCGCTCTTCTTTGTAGCTACATACACAACTGTTCAGCCAGGTTATGGCGATCAGTACAACAATGAGGCTATTGCAGGCTGCGTTATGGGTGGTACATCCATGGTTGGTGGACTTGCTTCCATCGGCGGTACTGTAATCGGCGTATTCATCATCTCTCTTCTTCAGCAGGGCATCATGGCATTTGGTCTTGGTAAAGGACAGCAGATGATCATCACAGGTATCATCGTTATCGTTGCAGTTTATATCGACGTTTCTGCAAGACGCAGAAAGAACTGATCTTAGAGGGAGGATGCGACAATGGGTGAAGTTATTTTAACTATGAAGGACATTGATAAGTCCTTTCCTGGAGTTCATGCTCTGGATCACGTTAATTTCGAAGTAAAACGCGGCGAAGTACATGCACTTATGGGAGAAAACGGTGCCGGTAAATCAACACTGATGAAGGTTCTTACCGGTATTTATCAGAAGGATTCAGGTTCCATCGTTTACAAAGGACAGGAAACAGAATTCCACAATACACGTGAGGCACAGGATGCCGGCGTTGTAATCGTACATCAGGAGCTGAACATGGTAGGTGATCTTACCGTTGCTCAGAACATCTTCATCGGACGTGAACCGAAAAAAGGTTTCCGCATTGATGACAAAAAGATGATCGAGGATTCAAAGAAGCTTTTCCAGGATCTGAACATTGAGATCAATCCGAAGGAAAAGATGAAAAACCTGACAGTCGGAAAACAGCAGATGTGTGAGATCGCAAAAGCAATCTCTCATAAAGCTGAGGTTATCATCTTCGATGAGCCTTCCGCAGCACTTACCGAGAAAGAGATCGCGGATCTGTTTGAGATCATCCGTGACCTTCGTAAGAAAAATCTTGGTATCGTGTATATCTCACACCGTATGGATGAGATTAAAACCATCACAGACCGTGTAACCGTTATGCGAGATGGTGGATATGTAGGAACTCTGATCACAAAAGACAGTACAAAAGAAGATATCATCAACATGATGGTTGGTCGTGTTATTTATGAGGATCCGAAGCAGGAGAGTGCAGTTCCGGCAGATGCACCGGTAGTTCTTAAGGTTGAACATCTGAACGCAGGCAAGATGGTTCAGGATGTAAGCTTTGAGCTGAAGAAAGGTGAGATCCTTGGCTTCTCAGGACTGATGGGTGCAGGACGTACCGAGACAGCCAGAGCACTGTTCGGAGCAGACCCGAAACAGAGTGGTAAGATCTCTGTTATGGGTAAAGATGGACAGCTTCACGAAGTTACCATCAACAGCCCGCAGGATGCTGTTAAATACGGTATCGGTTATCTGTCAGAGGACAGAAGAAGATACGGCTGTGTTGTACAGAAATCTGTAACAGAGAATACAACACTGGCAACAATGGAAGAGTTTACCAATGGTATTTTTATCAACAAGGCAAAAGAGAAACAGGTTGCAGAGAAATATGTAAATGAGCTTGCAACAAAGACACCGACCACCGATCAGCTGGTAGTTAACCTTTCCGGTGGTAACCAGCAGAAGGTAGTTATCGCAAAATGGCTGACACGAGACAGTGACATCCTTATTTTCGATGAGCCTACCAGAGGTATCGATGTTGGTGCTAAGAACGAAATCTACAAATTAATGAACAGACTGGCAGCAGAAGGAAAATCCATTATCATGATTTCTTCTGAGATGACGGAAGTTCTCCGAATGAGTGACCGTATCATCATCATGTGTGAGGGTAAAGTTACCGGATGTATTGATATCTCCGAGGCAACCCAGGAAAACATCATGGACAAGGCCACACGGAATATCGATTAAGGAGGAAAGTCATGACTAAGAAGAAAAAAAGTATTTTAAGTGATCAGAGATTTATTGTTTTGCTCGTTATCATTGTCCTGTGTGCAATATTCTCAGGCTTGAGTAAAGAATTCAGACAGTACACCACGATCCTGAGTATGCTGGATTTCTCATATTACGATCTTCTTATGGCGATCGGAGTTACATTCCCGCTTATCACTGGTGGTGTTGACCTGTCAATCGGAACTGGTATGGTAGCATACGCACTGATCGCCGGAACATTGATCAGAAACAACAATTGCCCGGTAGCTCTGGCAATGCTGATCTGTGTTGTTCTTGGTATCGCAGTCGGTGCACTGAACGGTGTACTGATCGGTGTTATGAACCTGCCGCCATTTTTGGCAACACTTTGTACCTGTATGATCACCCGTGGTGCCGGATCTCTCTGCAGTGCGACACCTTGGCCGGGACTTACACAGGATGGTGGATGGTTCCACACAATCTTTAAAGTAACTGTTGGTACAGGAAGAAGTGCTTCCCGTTATCCGCTTGGATTCCTGTGGATGGTCATTCTGGTTCTTCTTATGGAGTACATCCTGAACCACACCAAATTCGGTCGTTATACAATTGCAATCGGTTCCAACAAAGAGGCAGCAGCCCTTTCCGGAATCAATACAAAGTTCTATCACGTAATGGTATACGTTGTCTGCGGTCTGTTTACAGGTCTTGCAGCGATCGCATACGCAGCAGTAACACCTACTGTACAGCCTGGTACTGGTGCCGGACTTGAGATGGATGCTATCGGTGGTGTATTCGTTGGTGGTGTAGCAGCTACCGGTGGATATGGTTCCGTGATCGGTACATTCGTTGGTATCTTCGTCATCATGCTTCTGAAAACAGGTCTTCCATATATCGGCCTGCAGGCAAACTGGCAGCAGATCATCACTGGTATCGTTCTGATCGTAGCCGTTCTGATCGATATCCTGAAAGAGAAAAAAGCAGCTCACTGATAAGCAGTGAGATATAATGTGAAAAAGGGTGCTGTTCACAGAGAAATGTGACAGTACCCATTATCAAAGATGTGAAACGCCAAGGGGTAGCAATGGCGTATGAACATAAAAAAACTATATAATATATTTAAGGAGGAAATATTATATGAAAGCAAAAAAGGTTATGGCATTAATGCTCTGTGCAGCAATGGTAACAAGCATGAGTGCAACTGCAGCTTTTGCAGCTGAGGAGAAAGAAGATGCAGCAACAGAGAAATCTGCAGATTCCACAGCAGCTGAGGATCCTACTGCACAGTTCGACGGACTGAAAGCAAACGAAGCTTATGTGTTCCCGATGATGGTTAAATCTTTCCAGTCCACATACTGGGATGCAGCTCAGGAAGGTATGAAGAAAGCATCTAAGGAGCTGGGCGTTGATTATAAACCACAGGGACCGAACAGTGAGTCCGATATCGCTGACCAGGTTAACATGATCAACACAGCTATCGCTTCCAATCCTGTTGGATTAGGACTTGCAGCTTGTGATACATCTTCCGTTACAGATGCACTTAAGACATGTGCAGAAAAAGGAATCCCGGTTGTAACATTCGATACAGGTATCGCTGATGCTCCAGAGGGATCTGTAGTATGCGAGGTTTGTACAGACAACGCACAGGCTGGTGCAGTAGCAGCTGAGAATATGTACAACAGCATTAAAGACGTTGTTAAAGATGCTGAGGGACAGGTTGTAATCGGTGAGGTTAACCAGGATGCAACAGCTCAGAACATCCAGCAGCGTGGTACAGGATTCATCAACAAGATGATCGAGCTTCTTCAGGCTGATGGCAAGACAGTTGCAGTAAGCGGTAACGAGTTCTATGTAAACGCAGCAGAGGGTGCTGACGCAGACGCTAAAGACGCTGACGTTGTTATCCAGGTAGCTGTTCCGGCACAGACAACTGTAGAGCTCTGCTCCACAGAGGCACAGGCAATCCTTTCCCAGGAGAACTGTATTGCAATCTTCGGTTCCAACCAGGTTTCCGCAGAGGGTGTTCTTGCAGCAAATGCTAACCTTAACGTTCTTGGTTCTGACCCGGCAAACGGTGATGTAGTTGGTGTTGGTTTCGATGCTGGTTCTATCATCAAAGCAGCTGTTAAAGATGGCACATTCGTTGGTGCTGTTACACAGTCTCCTCTTATGATGGGATACTATGCAATCTACGCTCTGACAGCAGCAGCAAACGGCCAGGAGCTTGAGGATGTTCCTACAGACGGTTACTGGTATGATGCAACAAATATGGAAGACGAGGATATCGCTCCTAACCTTTATGACTAATCATATAATTGATAAGATCGTGAAGTTATAATGAACGCGGATTGCGTTCACGGACGTATGAAATAAGAGATCCGCTGGCTGATTCAGTCAGCGGATTTTTTAAATAAATAATGTAGTAGTTCATAAATAATCACTGTATTATTGGCAAATAAAGACACTTTTTTTGACAAAAGAGGTTCTTATCACCGGAAGGATCCTGATGTATGATAAATACAACATCAGATATGAAAGTGATCAGAAGCTTACATATTGAGGAGGATTTAAAAATGGCAACATATTATTTAGCAGTAGATATCGGAGCATCCAGTGGACGTCACATTCTGGGACATATGGAAAACGGAAAAATGATCCTGGAAGAAATCTATCGTTTTGAGAACGGCATGGTTAAGAAGGATGGAGAGCTCTGCTGGGAGTTTGACCGCCTTTTCAACGAGATCGTAAATGGTCTTAAGAAATGTAAAGAGATCGGCAAGATCCCGGTAAGCATGGGTGTTGATACCTGGGGTGTTGACTTCGTGCTTCTAGACAAGGATGACAAGGTTCTTGGCAACACGGTAGGCTACCGTGATCATCGTACAGAGGGAATGGACGAGGAAGTTTATAAGACAATTTCCCTGAAGGATCTGTATGCAAGAACCGGTATCCAGAAAGCGATCTACAATACAGTATATCAGCTGATGGCAGTGAAGAAGAAACATCCTGAGTATCTGGAGCAGGCTGAGACACTTCTTCATGTACCGGACTACTTCCATTTTCTTCTTACAGGCGAAAAAACTTGCGAGTACACAGAGGCAACCACAGGACAGCTTGTATGCCCGACAACCAAGGACTGGGATTATGAGCTGATCGATATGCTGGGATATCCAAGAAAGATATTCCAGAAGCTGATCATGCCTAGCACAAGCATCGGACATTTAACAGACGCAGTGAAGGAAGCAGTTGGCTTTGATCTTGAGGTTGTAGCACCGGCTACACATGATACAGGGTCTGCAGTTCTGGCTGTGCCTGCAAATGATGACGATTTCATTTATATCAGTTCCGGAACATGGTCTCTGATGGGAATCGAGAGAAAAGAAGCAGACTGCTCTGAGAAGAGCTGTGAGATGAACTTCACAAACGAGGGTGGATATGCAGGACGTTTCCGTTATCTGAAGAACATCATGGGTCTCTGGATGATCCAGTCTGTACGTCATGAGTTTGATGATGCGTACAGCTTTGCACAGATCTGCGAGATGGCTGAGGAGGCAAAAGACTTCCCGTCAAGAGTAAACGCAAACGATGAGTGCTTCCTTTCTCCTGAGAACATGACAAAAGAGGTTCAGGACTACTGCCGCAGAACAGGACAGCAGGTTCCGGAAACTCTTGGCGAGATTGCAACCGTTATCTATACAAGCCTTGCAGATTGCTACGCTAAGATCGCAAAAGAAATCGAGGAGATGACAGGAAGAACCTACAGCCGTATCCATATCGTAGGCGGTGGTTCCAATGCAGGATACTTAAATGAGCTGACTGCAAAAGCTACAAAGAAAGAAATCCATGCAGGCCCTGGTGAGGCTACTGCAATCGGTAATATCACAGCACAGATGCTGAAGGCCGAGGAGTTTAAAACGATCGAGGAGGCTCGTACAACCATCCATGAGTCCTTCGGTATCAAAGTATACAAAGCATAAATAATTTGAGGTCTTATTATGTTAGTTAACACAATTTTGAGAAATGGGTAAAAGACGAGCATCTTGGAATGATCGCTTCTCATTACGACGGATTTGCACAGGGTAAAGCAGGTGTCCTTGACAGTATGCTGATCCCGGCATTCTCCATGCTGATCAAACAGGGTACTGCATGTGCGGTAGAGGGTGACATGAAGGTTGCCATGGCAAAACAGGCGGCGGATATCTGACGCAGTTCTATCCGTACACAGGTCCGGTGACCTACCTTGCGATCACTCAGGATAAAGACGGAAACTTCAAATTCGTTGTAGCTGAGGGCGTAAACGAGGAGAGACCGATTCTTTCCTTCGGTGATACAAACATGAGAACACGCTTCACATGCGGAGCAAGAGAGTTTGTTAACCGCTGGAGCGAGGCTGGCCCAACACATCATATGGCAGCTGCTACAGGAAGACACATCGATACGATCCTGAAGGTTGCAAAAATCTTTAACGTACCGGTAGATATCGTGACAAGATAAATTCTTTCTTATGTATTCAACCTAAAACATATTCAAAAAAGGAGACTGCGCGGAGCGGTCTCCTTTTTCAGTGGGAAAAATAAGATAAAAAAGATCTGCCGGAAATGCAACAGGCAGATTCGGCAGGCAGATTCGGCAGATTTTGGTTTTGCAGTTATTTTTTATGCATAAGTGTGTGCTCCCTGGAAAGCTCATCGTGCAGCTGGATGGAAGACCAGTGCTGAGTTACCGGTGTGAGCATGGCCTTCAGTGCAACAGGCGGGAGCTGGTTTTCACGGAAAAAAGCAAGAAAACTATCCATCTGTGCACTGGAAAAATCCTTCAGCACGATCATCTCATCACTGAAATTGTTTCCCAGATTAAACTGGGATGAGGGATGAAATCCCGGAATCTCAAAAAGATATCCTAGCGGATGAAGAAATTCCGGCGCAGTGACGATCCGTGTCTTAACCTTCTGACGATTCAGATAGCGGCGGATCTGGCGAAGCCGTTCCGGGTCGTTAAAATTATATAAAAGAGCTTCTGGCTGTGTATTCATATAGTGTCATACCTCATTTCTGAATAAAGATTTTTGTGGAACATAAGTTACTTTTCGCGATGTGCAGGGAAGCGGATCTCAACCTCTGTCCCTTCTCCAGGCTTGCTGGAATAAGTGAGTCCGTAATTATTTCCATAGAGAATTTGGAGTCTCCGGTGTGTATTATAAACTGCGATATTGGTGCCGCCGGACTGGCTTTTTCCCTTTCCGGAAAGGATAGTTGACAGGATTTCCGGCGAAATCCCAACACCGTCATCGGAAATCAGAAGAACAATATTCTCAATGTGGAGATGCGTCTGCCCAATCAGTACGAAAATATGATCTCTATGACAACACTGGATTATATTGAACAGAAATACCGGACTGCTACGCTGACGGAGCTTTGTGGTCGTCTGCATCTTCCCATGCATGTCCTCAGTAAGATGATCAAGAAAAGCACAGGGTTTAATTTCAAGGAACTTCTTCAGAGAAAACGTCTGAACAAGGCTGTAGAGCTGATGTGTGAAACAGATCTGCCTGTCAGTGACATCATTGCGGCTGTAGGCTATGAAAATAACAGTTATTTTCATCGGGTATTCAAGGAACATTATCACATGACACCGCGGGCGTTCCGGGTGAAAAACAGTGAGAAAGAACAGTTGAGGCTGTAACAGCCTCAACTGTTTTTTTAAATATCATGGAATTGTCCGATCTTGTTTTTGATCCGCTGCATTTCGTTATCCATATCGATCACAGTGCGGGCGCAGTTCAGCAGTTCATTGCTGACATCCTCATAACCGTCCATTTCTTCGATATTCTGCTTGTAACGCAGCTGATGCTCCAGAGTTGCCCAGAAATCCATACCGTTGGTACGGATCTGGATCTCTGCACGCATGGGAGTTTTTCCCTTGGAGAAGAATACGGGGATTTCCACGATCATGTGATAACTGCGGTAGCCGTTTGGCTTTGGATTTTTGATATAGTCCTTTACCTGGATGACGGTAATGTCATCCTGCCTGGTGATCAGGTCTGCAATAGTGTAGATATCATCGATAAAGGCACAGACAACACGGATGCCTGCCACGTCATTCAGCTGATTCTGAATATTCTCCGCAGTAAACTCATAGCCGAGCTTTTTGAGCTTTTTGTAAATGCTTTCCGGCTTTTTGATCCTTGTTTTGATGAAGGAGATCGGGTTACGTTTATATTCCAATGAAAATTCATCGTTGAGGACTTCCAGCTTGGTGCGTACCTCACGGACCGTACATCGATACATCATCATCAGATCATTAAATTTTGCGGAATTTTTGATAAAAACCTGTGGATCGGGGGTATCCAGCCAGGTGTTTGTATTTCTTTCAGCCATAGTGTTTTTCTGGTGAAACTCCTTTCTTATGTAATATTTATAACAATTACTTTCATACAATTATAGAACAAAATGATATTTTTTTCAACATTTGTATTGACATATCAGAAAAGCTGTGCTATTTTATAGAAAAAGTTTAATTAAGTAAACCACTAAACCGTTGAAGCGGAGATAAAGATATTCATGCGCGCACAGAGAGTCCGGGAGGGTGAGAGCCGGGTCGAGAGGCAGTTTATCAAATGGACCGCAGAGGGCACAGGGAAAGATATTTTCGGGTATCAAGTATTCTGTGACGTGAGGGCATACGTCAGTTGCCGGGAATATGAAGGTATTCCGCCAAGTGCACGGGTCAGACCGTGAATCAGGGTGGCACCGCGGGTGATTTTGAATTTAGAGCTCGTCCCTGACAGAACCAGATTCTGTCGGAGACGGGCTTTTCTTTGATTTCATGAGCAAGCAGCGAATGCAGATCACGAATGTCCCGTCCTCCGGTAAGGAATGAAAAACTCAGGAGGGCCTGTATATGTATCCAACATTAGAAAAAATCAAAGAACTCGCACAGTCAGGCGAATACCGGCGAATCCCTGTATGCAGAGAGCTGTATTCCGACCGCTATACACCTGTAGAAGTGATGCGGACTCTTCGCACAGCCAGCAGACACTGCTATCTGCTGGAAAGTGCCAGCCAGACAGAGGTATGGGGACGCTATTCCTTCCTGGGATATGAACCATCCTTGGAGATCACCTGTACCGATGGAAATCTTCAGATCCGAAAGATCCATGAGGACGGTACCGAAGAAATAACAAAGCAGCAGGTAAAACATCCCGGAGATGCTATTCGAAAGATCCTAAAGGAATACAAAAGCCCGGTACTGGAAAAAATGCCAACCTTTACCGGCGGCCTGGTAGGCTATTTTTCCTACGATTATATTAAATACAGTGAACCGAAGCTGGAGCTTACCGATAAGACGGTAGAAGATTTCAGAGATATGGATCTAATGCTCTTTGACCAGGTCATTGCCTTTGATCATTACAGACAGAAGGTGCTTCTGATCACAGGGGTGATGACAGATGATCTGGAGAACTCTTTTGGAAAGGCAGAAAAGAAACTGCAGGAGATGGCAGATCTGATCAGAAAGGGAGAGCAGAAGGAATTTCCATCCCTGAAGTTGCAATCCTCCATTGAGCCGCAGTTCCCGAAAGAAAAATACTGTGAGATGGTAGAAACCGCCAGACATTATATTCGTGAGGGAGACATCTTCCAGGTGGTGCTTTCCAATCCCATGAGAGCCAGAGCAGAGGGAAGCCTTTTTGATACCTATCGTGTTTTAAGGGCCACAAACCCGTCCCCCTATATGTTTTATTTTTCCAGTGATGATATTGAGATTGCAGGAGCCTCCCCGGAAACACTTGCCAGGCTTGCAGGAACAGAATTAAGTACCTTCCCGCTTGCAGGAACAAGACCAAGAGGCAAGACAAAAGAAGAAGACCTGGCGCTGGAAAAAGGACTCCTGGCTGATGAGAAGGAACGTGCCGAGCATAACATGCTTGTGGATCTTGGGCGAAATGATATCGGAAAGATCAGTAAGATCGGTACCGTGAACGTAGAAAAATATATGTGCATCGAGCATTTTTCTCATGTGATGCATATTGGTTCCACAGTTACCGGCCAGATCCGGGATGACAGGGATGCGGTGGATGCAGTGGATGCCATCCTTCCGGCAGGAACACTTTCCGGAGCACCGAAATTCCGTGCCTGCCAGATCATCCAGGAACTGGAACAGAGCAAGCGAGGCATTTACGGCGGTGCTATCGGATATCTGGATTTTGCCGGAAACCTGGATACCTGTATTGCCATTCGCCTGGTTTATAAGAAAAACGGTGAGATCTGTATCCGGTCAGGAGCAGGGATCGTAGCAGACAGTATTCCGGAAAGTGAATTTCAGGAGTGCTGCAACAAGGCAAGAGCCGTTGTACAGGCAATCGAAACTGCACAGGAGGGACTGGAATGATAGTACTGATCGATAATTATGATAGCTTTTCCTACAATGTTTACCAGCTGATCGGTTCTGTGGAGCCGGATATCAAAGTGGTAAGAAATGATGAAGTGACCATCAAAGAGCTGGAGGCCATGAAGCCGGAGGCATTGATCCTTTCCCCTGGTCCGGGAAAACCGGAGGATGCGGGAATCTGTATTGAATCCATAAAATATTTCAAAGACAAGCTGCCGATCCTGGGTATCTGCCTTGGACATCAGTCCATCTGTGAAGCCTTCGGAGGGACAGTATCCTACGCAAAAGAGCTGATGCACGGAAAGCAGAAAGAGATACATAAAGTTGGAAAGAGCCGGATGTTTGAAGGACTTCCGGAAACTTTTCCGGCAGCCAGATATCACTCACTGGCAGCTATCCGGGATACCTTACCGGAGAAACTGGTTGTTACCGCTGAGTCTGAGGACGGAGAGGTGATGGCACTGGAGCATAAAGAATATCCGATATTCGGATTACAGTTCCATCCGGAATCTGTTATGACACCGGATGGAAAAACAATGATCGAGAACTTTATGAAGGTTATCAGAGACAGATAAGACAGAGAACAGCAATCCATAAAAGATAGAATCGTTACAGAACAGGAGGAAACAACAATGATCAAAGAAGCAATCATCAAGCTTTCAAAAAAAGAAGATCTTACATATGACGAAGCAGAAGCCGTAATGAATGAGATCATGGACGGAGCGGCAACACCGGTACAGATGGCATCCTACCTTACTGCACTTTCCCTGAAAGGAGAGACTATTGATGAGATCACTGCATCAGCAGCCGGAATGCGTGCACACTGCATCAAGCTTCTCCACGATATGAATGTTCTGGAAATCGTAGGAACCGGTGGTGACGGAGCAAACTCCTTTAACATTTCTACGACATCTTCTCTTGTGATCGCAGCAGGTGGCGTTCCGGTAGCAAAACACGGAAACCGTGCAGCATCTTCCAAGAGCGGTGCAGCAGATGTTCTGGAAGCACTTGGCGTAAAGATCACCATTCCGCCGGAAAAAAGTGCAGAGATCCTGAAAAAGATCAACATCTGTTTCCTGTTCGCCCAGAATTATCATATTGCCATGAAATATGTGGCACCGATCCGTAAAGAGCTGGGAATCCGCACGGTATTTAATATTCTCGGACCATTAAGCAACCCGGCAGGCGCAAACATGGAGCTGATGGGAGTCTTTGACCAGTCTCTGGTAGAGCCGCTGGCACAGGTTATGATGAAGCTTGGCGTGAACCGTGGAATGGTAGTTTTCGGGCAGGATAAGCTGGATGAGATCTCCATGAGCGCACCGACTTCTGTGTGCGAGATCAAGGAAGGATGGTTCCAGTCCTATGAGATCACACCGGAGCAGTTCGGCTATACACGCTGCAGCAAAGAAGATCTGGCAGGCGGCACACCGGCAGAGAACGCAGAGATCACAAAAGCCATTGTAAACGGAAACGAAAAAGGCCCGAAGCGTCAGGCGGTCTGCATGAACGCAGGTGCAGCACTTTATATCGCCGGAAAGGCGAAGACTATAGAAGATGGCGTGAAGATGGCTGAAAACCTGATCGACAGTGGTGCAGCTGCTGCCAAGCTTGCGGAATTTATCAAATTAAGTAACGAGATTTGAAAATAATAGCGGCAGAAGAGAAATCGGCAATCCCTATCGGAAGAGATACGAACGGAAACATTAATCTGTCAGATTTCTTGAAATTGCCGAATGAGAGTTGAACTGAAATATCAAGGAGACAAACAAAGAATGAGCGAAAAAAACATTCTGGAAGAAATCGCAGAAAAAACAAGAGAACGTATCCGGAAGGAAAAACTTCAGTTTCCCCTGGATCAGCTGAAAGCTCTGGCTGAAAAAGCACCACAGCAGCCGTCCTTTCTGGAAGCGTTGAAAAAGCCGGGCATGTCCTACATCTGTGAAGTAAAAAAAGCTTCCCCCTCCAAGGGGCTGATCGCACCGGAATTTCCGTATCTGGAAATTGCGAAAGAATACGAAGCAGCAGGTGCATCTGCGATCTCCTGCCTCACAGAGCCATTTTATTTCATGGGAAGTGATACTTATCTCCGTGAGATCACAGAAACAGTGGATATTCCGGTTCTTCGGAAGGACTTCACGGTGGATAAGTACATGATCTATCAGGCAAAAGCATTCGGCGTAGCGGCTGTACTTCTGATCTGTGCTATCTTAAATGACCAGGAACTCCTGGAATACCGAGAGCTTGCAGAAACTCTGGGAATGGATGCACTGGTGGAAGCTCATGACGAGAATGAAGTGGCAAGAGCATTAAAGACAGGTGCAAAGATCGTCGGTGTAAACAACCGTGACCTGAAAACCTTTAAGGTTGATATGAATAACAGCATCCGTCTTCGAAACCTGGCACCGGACAATGTGGTATTTGTGTCTGAGAGTGGAATCAAAAACGCAGGTGATATCGCTATTCTGGAAAGAAACCGGGTAGGTGCAGTCCTGATCGGTGAGACTCTGATGCGAAGCCCGGATAAGAAAGCTGCATTGGAAAATCTGAATGGTAGAGCGCTTGTATAAAGGCCAAACGAAAGAATAGAGCAAATAAGTAACAGAGCTGACCAGCAGCAAATAGTAACGAAACAGGAAGGGGCAGGGTCAGACAGAAAGGGCAGGATTGGCTGAATATGAGAGAACAACCGTTGAAACATGGGAGCAGAACCAGGATCAAGATCTGCGGCCTGACCCGCCCGGAAGATATCCAGGCAGTTAACCAGGCTAAACCGGACTTTGCAGGATTCATTGTAGAATTCCCAAAAAGCAGAAGAAACGTCACCGTGGAGCAATTGAAGGCTCTCCGGGAAGAACTGGATGATAGCATTTTGCCGGTAGGCGTATTCGTCAATGCACCGGTGGAGCTTCCCGCACAGCTTTTAAACGAAGGAACCATCGCACTGGCACAGCTTCACGGCCAGGAGGACGAGAATTATATCAGACAGCTTAAGACCATGACAGACCAGCTTCTGATAAAGGCTTTTTCCATAAAAATAGAAGCAGATATAAAGAAAGCGATCCGTTCGGAAGCAGACTATATTCTGCTGGATCAGGGCGCAGGAGGAACAGGAGAAACTTTCGACTGGAGTCTGGTACCGGCGATCAAACGTCCCTGGTTTCTGGCAGGAGGTCTGGGCTGTGAAAATCTGGAATCGGCCATACATCTGCTTCACCCCTGGGCAGTAGATTTAAGCAGCAGTGTAGAAACCGACGGTCACAAAGACCCGGATAAAATATTAGAAGCAGTATACGCAGTAAGGAACATAAAGGAGGAAATATAACATGTTAAAAGGAAGATTCGGCATCCATGGCGGACAGTACATCCCGGAAACACTGATGAACGCCGTTCTGGAGCTTGAGGAAGCATACAACCATTACAAAAACGACCCGGAATTCAACCGTGAGCTCACAGAGCTTCTCAATGAATACGCAGGAAGACCATCCCGTCTTTACTATGCGGCACATATGACCGAGGACCTTGGCGGAGCCAAGATCTATCTGAAAAGAGAAGACTTAAACCACACAGGAGCCCACAAGATCAACAACGTACTTGGTCAGGTGCTCCTGGCAAAAAAAATGGGCAAGACCCGTGTCATCGCAGAGACAGGAGCCGGCCAGCACGGTGTTGCAACTGCAACCGCAGCAGCACTGATGGGAATGGAATGTGAGGTATTCATGGGAAAAGAAGACACGGAACGTCAGGCACTGAATGTTTACAAAATGCGTCTTCTCGGAGCAAAAGTCCATGCAGTCACAAGCGGAACCGCAACCTTAAAGGATGCCGTTTCCGAGACCATGCGTGAGTGGACAAACCGTATTGCAGATACCCATTATGTACTGGGATCTGTTATGGGCCCGCACCCGTTCCCGACCATCGTACGTGATTTCCAGGCCGTGATCTCCAAGGAGATCAAAGAGCAGATGCTGGAAAAAGAGGGCAGACTTCCGGATGTTGTCCTGGCCTGTGTGGGCGGCGGCTCCAATGCTATCGGAACTTTCTACAATTTCATTGAGGACAAAGACGTTCGTCTCATCGGCTGTGAGGCAGCAGGACGTGGCGTGAATACTGCGGAGACTGCGGCAACCATCGCAACTGGTCGTCTCGGAATCTTCCATGGTATGAAATCTTACTTCTGCCAGGATGAATACGGACAGATCGCACCGGTATACTCCATCTCCGCAGGTCTGGATTACCCGGGCGTAGGACCGGAGCATGCACATCTTTACGATATCGGAAGAGCAGAGTACGTACCTGTTACAGATGACGAAGCAGTAGATGCTTTTGAATATCTTTCCAGAACAGAAGGAATCATTCCTGCGATCGAAAGTGCTCACGCAGTGGCTTATGCGAAAAAGATCGCACCAACACTTGGAAAAGACAAGATCATGGTAGTTACCATTTCAGGACGTGGAGATAAGGACTGTGCGGCAATCGCCCGCTACAGAGGGGAGGATATTCATGAATAAGAGAATTACAGAAGCATTTGCAAACGGAAAAGCATTTATTCCTTTTTTGACCTGCGGAGATCCGTCTCTGGAGGTAACAGAGCAGCTGGTTTATGCAATGGAAGAAGCTGGAGCAGACCTGATGGAGCTTGGAATCCCGTTCTCAGATCCTACTGCAGAGGGACCTGTGATCCAGGAAGCCAATGTCCGGGCACTTGCAGGCGGCGTGACTACAGATAAAGTTTTTGCAATGGTAGAAAAAATCCGTAAAAATACAAAAATCCCAATGGTATTCATGACCTACGCAAACGTAGTATTTTCTTACGGAACAGAGCGTTTTATCAAGAAAGCAGCAGAAGTTGGAATGGATGGACTGATCCTTCCGGATGTTCCCTTTGAGGAAAAAGAAGAGTTTGATGTTGTGTGCAAACAGTACGGCCTTGACCTGATCTCCCTGATCGCACCGACCTCCCATGAGAGGATCGCTATGATCGCAAAAGAGGCGGAAGGCTTTGTTTACTGCGTATCGTCCCTTGGTGTAACAGGAATGCGTACCAGCATTACCACAGATATCGGAGCTATGGTGAAGCTGGTAAAATCCCAGAAAGACATCCCATGTGCAGTAGGATTCGGAATCTCCACCCCGGAGCAGGCAAAAAAAATGGCAGACCAGTCGGACGGTGCCATTGTAGGATCTGCTATCGTGAAGCTTTGTGGAGCTTACGGCAAGGACTGTGTGCCGAAGGTGAAGGCTTATGTGAAAGAGATGAAGGACGCGATCAGATAAGTTTCCGGCTGAAATCGGATTACAGATCACAAAGTGTAATAAAAATCTGCTTTATCCAAAAAGAAAGGGTAAGGCAGATTTTTTTTGTGCTAAGCAGACTTCGGAGAAATTACAGAAAATATCTGCTTGACAGTCAGAGACCAGGTGATAGATGATATAAAAAAAGGTGAGGAGGAAATTGGGGATGAATCGGGAGGAAGCAACGGAAAAAGCAGAAGTGCTGGTTGCCAGAATGACGCTGGAGGAAAAAGCCAGTCAGTTAAGGTATGATGCACCTGCAATAAAAAGACTGGGAATTCCGGCATATAACTGGTGGAATGAGGGACTTCACGGTGTTGCCAGAGCAGGGCAGGCAACGGTTTTTCCACAGGCGATCGGAATGGCGGCAACTTTTGATAGGAAAAGTGTGGCAGAGATGGCCGGTATCGTGGCAACAGAGGGCAGAGCAAAGTATAATGCATATTCCGTAAACGGTGACAGAGATATTTATAAGGGATTGACGTTCTGGTCTCCTAATGTCAATATTTTTCGTGATCCACGATGGGGTAGAGGCCATGAAACTTATGGGGAAGATCCGTATCTTACAAAAGAACTGGGAGTTTCCTTTGTAAAAGCACTTCAGGGAAATGGGGATACAATGAAGGCAGCAGCCTGTGCCAAACATTTTGCAGTACATTCCGGGCCGGAGGCACTCCGTCATGAATTTGATGCGGAAGCATCCGCAAAAGATATGGAAGAAACGTATCTGCCGGCATTCGAAGGTCTGGTAAAAGAAGCGAAAGTAGAAGCGGTTATGGGAGCTTATAACCGGACAAACGGGGAACCCTGCTGCGGAAGTCCCACATTACAGAAAAAACTCAGAGGCGAATGGAAATTTCAGGGGCATTTTGTATCAGACTGCTGGGCGATCCGTGATTTTCATGAACACCATATGGTAACGGATACAGCCGTTGAATCTGCAGCACTGGCGATTAATAATGGCTGTGACCTGAATTGTGGAAATACCTATCTTCACATTATGAAGGCATACGAAAAGGGGCTTGTCACAGAAGAAACCATAACCCGGGCAGCAGTGCGGCTTTTTACCACAAGGTATCTGCTGGGGTTGTTTGATGGAAGCGAATATGACAATATCTCCTATCTGGAGGTGGAATCTCCCAGGCATCTGGATGCAGCGGAGAAAGCAGCGGAAAAAAGCTTTGTTCTGCTGAAAAATAACGGGATTCTTCCGCTTGATAAAGAAAAACTGAAAACAATAGGGATCATCGGACCAAATGCGGATAGCAGACAGGCGCTGATCGGCAATTATCACGGGACAGCTTCCAGGTATATTACCATACAGGAAGGCATCCAGGATTATGTGGGAGACGATGTAAGGATCCTTACTTCCAGAGGCTGTGATCTGTTCCGAGACCGGACGGAGCACCTTGCGTTTACCAGAGATCGTATTGCGGAAGCCAAGGTGGTTGCGGAAAACAGCGATGTGGTGATCTTATGTATGGGACTGGATGAGACACTGGAAGGAGAAGAGGGAGACACCGGAAACAGCTATGTATCGGGAGATAAAGAAGATATTGAACTTCCCGGAGTACAGCGAGAACTGATGGAAGCAATCGCAGACACAGGAAAACCGGCAGTATTCTGTCTGCTGGCAGGAAGTGACCTTAATCTGAAATATGCGGTAGAGAAATTTGATGCCGTCATGATGCTGTGGTACCCTGGATGCCAGGGCGGGAAGGCAGCGGCAAAGGTACTGTTTGGAGAAATCTCGCCATCAGGAAAACTTCCGGTGACATTTTATGAAAGCCTGGAAGAACTTCCGGATTTTACCGATTATTCCATGAAAGGCAGAACATATCGCTATATGGAACGAAAAGCACAGTTTCCTTTTGGATATGGTCTGACGTACAGTAAGGTGGCAGTAGATAAAGCAGAGGTTAAAGCATGTGGACAGAAGATAAACGTGGAGGTAGAAGTGCAGAATAACGGCGCATATGATACAGAGGATGTTGTTCAGATCTATGTAAAAAATATCGACAGCAAAAATGCCATTCCCAATCCGATGCTGGCCGGTTTTCAGCGGATATTCCTGAAGGCGGGAGAATGCCAAAAAATAGAAATCCCAATATGGGAAAAAGCATTCACCGTAGTAGATGAAACAGGAAAACGGATGGAAGAAGGAAAGAAATTTGAAATTTATGCAGGCTGCAGCCAGCCGGATGAAAAAAGCAAAGAACTGACCGGGATCATGCCGGTAAAGATCATCTGGGAAAAATAATAAGAAAATCTAAAGTAACAGGAGGGCGATGCATCAGGCAGCGCCCTCCCTTTATATCTAACGCATAAACAACCGTACCATTTTCTCATAAATCTTCCGATATTTCTGATACCGCATAGGAAGATCGATCCAGGTCTTTTTATCTACAATACTCTTATAATGAGAGAATGTCCGGAAGCCGTCGATGCCATGATAGGAGCCCATGCCGCTTTCACCAAAGCCGCCGAAGCCCATATTGCTGGTTGCCAGATGTATGAGGACATCGTTGATACAGCCACCGCCGAAACCACATCGGGAAGTAACTTCCCGGGCATTTTTTTCATCTTCGGTGAAGATATAAAGAGCCAGCGGATGCGCCATGGAATTGATCTTTGTTACGGCACCTCCGAGAGAGTCATAGGTGAGGACCGGAAGTACCGGACCGAAGATTTCCTGCTGCATGACTGGATCTTCGAAGGTTACGTTATCAAGAACCGTCGGCTCGATCTGAAGTGTTTCACGGTTGGAACCACCGCCGCAGACAGTTTTGGCAGGATCGATCAGACTGTTGATACGGTCGAAATGCTTTTCGTTGATGATCTTTCCATAATTCCGGTTCTTCAGTGGTTCTTTTCCATACTGGCGTGTGATCTGTCTGCGAAGCTCTGCGACCAGGGCTTCTTTGATCTCCGGATCACAGTAGATGTAGTCCGGAGCCACGCAGGTCTGGCCACAGTTCAGGAACTTGCCGAATACGATACGTTTTGCCGCAAGGCGGAGATTGGCTGTTTTGTCCACGATGCAGGGACTTTTTCCACCCAGCTCCAGAGTGACTGGTGTGAGGTGTTCGGAAGCCTTTCTCATGACCTCTTTTCCCACAGACTGGCTTCCCGTGAAGAAGATGTAATCAAAGTGCAGACTGAGAAGATGTGTGTTTTCCGCACGTCCGCCTGTGACAGTTGCAACGTATTTTTCATCGAAACATTCATGGATGAGAAGACGGATCACTTCACTTGTTGCCGGTGAGTAGGCACTTGGTTTCAGGATGACTGTGTTTCCGGCTGCAATGGCGTCTACCAGTGGTTCTATGGTGAGAAGAAACGGATAGTTCCACGGACTCATAATGAGAACCACACCGTAGGGGGATGGTTTGCGGAAACTGTGGGAATGGAACTGTGCCAGTGGAGTTGGAACGGTCTGTTCTTTTGCGTAGGAGCGGATATTTTTCAGCATATGTGTGATCTCGGAGAGCACCAGTCCGGTCTCACACATATAGCTTTCGAAATTACTTTTTCCCAGATCCTTTTTCAGCGCGGCGTGGATCTGATCTTCGTGTTTCCGGATGGAAGCGCGGAGACGTTTCAGGGCGCTGATGCGAAAATCAAGGTCAAGAGTTGCGCCGGAGTAGAAGTACTGGCGCTGTTTATCTAAAAGCTGGTTGATCTGTTCTTTTTCCATGGAATTGTAGTCCTTTCTGAAAAAACTGTATTCGAAATATCGAAAAAATCTTTCTATGCCAATGGCTGTTTTAGCAATTGCCTGCCGGAGGCATCAGTCTGTAATACAGTGTCTCAAGTTCGCCGGCATCCATCAGCACAGGAACCGGGTACAGAGGATTGGCTTCTTTATCTGCGTAATGGGCAAGCTCCGGGATGTCCGTTTCCTGGATTTCCGGGATATAGTCTCCGATGCCATAGCGTTTTTTCATATCTTTTGTTGCATCAATAAACATCCGGGCAGCAGTTTTATCGTCCTCATGTTTATCGCAGAGACCGGCAGTTACGGCAAGGTTGCGGAGTTTGTGAGTGATGGAATCTCCGTATGTTTCCAGTACCATAGGAAGGATCACTGCATTGGCAAGCCCATGTGGAACATTATATTTTCCACCGAGGGAATGTGCAATTGCGTGGACATATCCAACGTAGGATTTGGTGAAGGCACAGCCTGCGAAATAGGAGGCGCGGAGCATATTTCGTCTTGCTTCAATATTATTGCCGTTTGTGTAGGCGGTATCCAGATTTTCAAAGATCAGTTTGACAGCATCCAGGGCATTTTTTCTTGTGCCAGGTGTAGTGGAATTTCCAATGTAGGCTTCCACTGCGTGAGTCAGGGCATCCATGCCGGTGGTAGCTGTGATAAACGGCGGAAGGCTTAAAGTCACTTTCGGGTCAAGGACTGCATAGCGTGGGATCAGCGGAAAATCGTTGATGGCATATTTGTGCCGTGTTTCTGCATCGGTAATGACAGCAGCAAGTGTTGTTTCACTTCCTGTTCCTGCAGTCGTGGGGATGGCGATGAGAAGAGGAAGCTTTTTGTGGATCTTCAGGATTCCCTTCATCTGAGCAAGAGACTGGTGTGGCTTGGCAATGCGGGCTGCTGTGGCTTTTGCACAGTCCATACTGGAACCTCCGCCGAAGCCGATGATCGCCTGGCAGTCATTGTCCAGATACATGTGAAGGGCTTCGTCCACATTGACGGTTGTTGGATTGGCAACGGTTTTGTCGTAGATGTGGTAAGAGATGCAGCTTCGCTTCAGTGTCTGCTCCAGCCTTTCTGTAAGGCCAAGGCTTCGGATCCCTGCATCTGTGATGATGAGTACATTGTTATAGTTTCTTTTTTCCAGAACTTCCGGAATACCTTTGACGCTTCCGATGATCTTCGGATTGCGGTAAGGAAGCAGTGGAAGGGCGAATTTAAAGACATTCTGGAAAACCCGGCAGTAAGCTTTTTTTAATGGATTCATGGTAGTTTTCGTTCCTTTTAAAGTCAAATTATTTTATTCTAAATATTATATATAGCAGTTGGAAGGGGAAAAGTCAAGGTTGCCGTTTATGGAAGTGCATCGCGAAGCGTGTTGCTGAGAACAGAGTAACCGTAACGTCATAAAAAAGAAAACAGGAAAATATAATATTGTCATGGTTGTAAATATCCTTTACACTAAGGGAGTCAAACAGAATCATTATGCAAGGATTGGATATCCAGCGGAAGGCAAATGTCCGCAGGATAGATATTGATCACGGAGGAAATCATGCCAGAAACAGACACATCCGCAAAAAATCCTCTTCATGTATCCGAAGTGGATGATAATTTAAAAGAATTAAGCCCTCACGGTTCCTTTGAGCTGCCGGTGGAAACCTATATGGCGAACTGTGAGATCTTTCATGCATTGTATGACCACTGGCACAGTGAGATGGAGATCATGTATATTGAAAAAGGCAGTGGCTTTGCCAGACTGAACCGGGAGAGCATCCGCCTGAAAAAGGGGGATATCCTGATCGTGAACTGCGGAGTTCTCCATAGTATGCGCACGGATCTTAAGAAGCCTCTTTATTATAAGAGTGTGGTTTTCAGCTTGGGCTTCCTTGCAGGTCAGCCGGGAGATATCTGCCAGGAATGTGTGGTATCACCATTAATAGAAAACAAGGCAGAATTCTGCCATCATATAGAAGAAGGAGATTCCGGATATGAGAAGCTACGGGAAATTTTTCTGGAGATCCATGACTGTCATACGGAGAAGAAGCCATATTTCTATGTGAAGCTGAAAATGCTGTTTTTTGATTTCTTTTATGAGATGCTGACGAAGCATTATATTATCCCGGTAAGCACAGAGCAGAACAAGAGCCTTGCAGCAGTAAAGGAAGTGCTGGATCATATCAGCCTTCACTACCAGGAGAATCTTACCGTTTCAGAGCTTTCCGGACTTTCCAATTACAGTGAGTATTATTTTATGAAGCTTTTCCGCCAGTATACGGGAAAAACCCTGGTGGAATACATCAATGACTTCCGTATGGAGAAGGCGAAGTATCTTCTTACGCATTCCGATGCACCTGTGACGGAGATCGCCATGCAGGTGGGATTTAACAGTACAAGTTATTTTATAAAGAAATTTCAGCAGTCCAATAAGGTTTCACCGCATAAGTACAGGAAGAGTATGAGACAGATCTGAGACAGATCCCGAAACAACCGCATATGTACCGGTTATGTTTTTATGCAGAGCTACAGTAAAAAGTGAAAAACAGTCTGACAAATATCTTGCATATCATGACAGGATTGTTATATTTTTGAAAAGAAATGCGTGATATCCTAATATCATCAAAAACAAAGCAAACAACCTTGTAAAAACATATTTCATCCCATCAAGATCCATGAAAGGAGATCAAAATGGAAACATTAAGCAAAGTATTTGAAGACAAGTATAACAAAAATGTAAAAGATTGTACAAATGAGGAAATCTATCATGGACTTCTCTCCTGGACAAAGGAGCAGCTGAAGGGCCGCGGCTACCAGGAAGGAAAAAAGAAAATTTATTATATTTCCGCAGAGTTCCTTATCGGTAAGCTTCTTTCCAACAACCTGATCAATCTGGGCGTTTATGATGAAGTTGCGAAATATCTTAAAGAAAACGGAAAAGAGCTTTCCATGATCGAGGAGATCGAGCCGGAGCCATCTCTTGGAAACGGCGGACTTGGCCGTCTGGCAGCATGCTTCCTGGATTCCATTGCAACTCTGGGACTTCCGGGAGAAGGAATCGGACTTAATTATCACCTCGGACTTTTCAAACAGGAGTTTAAGGATCATCTTCAGTTTGAGACACCGAATCCTTGGATCCAGCCGGAGAGCTGGCTTACAGATGCAGGCGTTTCCTATTATGTCCCATTTAAGGGCTTTATGCTGAAATCCACACTGTATGATATTGATGTTGCAGGCTATGAGAACAAAGCAATCAAGCTTCGCCTTTTTGATATTGATATTGCAGACGAGAGCATTGTGGGCGAGGGAATCTCCTTTGATAAGAAGGATCTGCTCCACAATCTGACACTGTTCCTTTATCCGGATGACAGCGATGATGCAGGAAGAAAGCTTCGTATCTATCAGCAGTACTTCATGGTAAGCAATGCGGCACAGCTGATCCTGGATGAGGCAACAGCAAAAGGCTGCAATCTTCATGACCTTGCCGATTACGCAGTGATCCAGATCAACGATACACATCCGAGTATGGTAATTCCGGAGCTTATCCGTCTCCTTACAGAGCGTGGAATCGAGTTCGAGGAGGCATGCGAGATCGTATCTCATGTATGCGCTTATACCAACCATACCATTCTTGCAGAGGCACTTGAGAAATGGCCGATCTCCTATCTTGAGGAGGTTGTTCCGGATCTGATGCCGATCATCCGCAAGCTGGACGAGCGTATCAAAGCAAAATATCCGCAGGAAAATCTTGCCATCATCGACAAGAACGACCTGGTACACATGGCACATATGGACATCCACTACGGATTTTCCATCAACGGTGTTGCATCCCTTCATACCGATATCCTGAAGGAGACAGAGCTTCATCAGTTCTATGAGATCTATCCGGAGAAATTCAATAACAAGACAAACGGAATTACCTTCCGCAGATGGCTCCTTCACTGCAACCATCCGCTGACAGAGTACATCACATCCATGATCGGTGACGGCTTCCGCAAGGATTCCTTTGAGCTTGACAAGATGCTTGGCTTCAAGGGAAATCAGGACGTTCTTGCAAATATCCTTAAGATCAAGCAGGATGCAAAGAAGAGATGTGCGGAGTTTATCAAAGCCAACACAGGTGAAGAGATCAATACACACAGTGTTTATGATATCCAGATCAAACGTCTTCATGAGTACAAACGTCAGCAGCTGAATGCACTTTACATCATTGACCGTTACCTGAAGATCAAGGCAGGCGAGAAGCCGCAGCGCCCGGTAACCTTTATCTTCGGTGCAAAGGCAGCTCCTGCATACGTTATCGCAAAGGATATTATCCACCTTCTCCTCTGCTTACAGGAGCTTATCAACAATGATCCGGAGGTTTCTCCGTACATGAAAGTTGTTATGGTGGAAAACTACAACGTAAGTGCAGCAGAGAAGCTGATCCCTGCCTGCGATATCTCCGAGCAGATCTCTCTTGCTTCCAAGGAGGCCAGCGGAACAGGAAACATGAAGTTCATGCTCAACGGTGCTGTAACACTGGGAACCATGGATGGTGCAAATGTGGAGATCAGCCAGCTGGTAGGCAAGGATAATATCTATATCTTCGGAGAGTCCAGTGAGCAGGTTATCGAACACTATGAAAAGGCGGACTACTGCTCCAGAGATTTTTATGAGAAAGACGAGCGCATCCGTCGTGCAGTAGACTTTATCGTAGGAAACGAGCTTCTTTCTATTGGAAGTGAGGAGCATTTAAGAAGACTGCATCATGAGATCGTAAGCAAAGACTGGTTCATGACTCTTCTTGACTTCGAGGATTATGCGAAGGTGAAAGATCAGGCACTGTCCGATTATGAGGACAGAACCGCATGGGCAGAGAAAATGCTTGTAAATATCGGAAAAGCAGGATACTTCTCTTCAGACAGAACCATCGAAGAGTACAACAGAGATATCTGGCATCTGACACCGGAGAAATAAAACGGTTTTAGGCAGATTGCTCCGACTCGGAAGAAAAATAGAAAAATAGAAAATAAAAACACCGGCATTCATCGGAATATGTACTGGGGCTGAGATGTCAGAGATGATCTGGCAGCCTGGACAGGACATGTTACAGATGAATGGCCGGTGTTTTTTGTGAAATTGGTTACGAAAAATTGTTTACGGAATCAGGCAAGCGATACTTCAGGCTTTTCCATGCTTAAATGCCATCATCATTTCCTTGGTAAGGCTGATATTATCTCCTTCATCCGGAATGTCTTCCCGGTCGAACCAGGAGGCCATGGAAAGCTCATCGTGGTCTACAGTCAGAGTGTCGTCGCCATCCAGATCACAGTAGAAGCCAAACAGAAGGGTTCCGGAGAAGGACCATGGCTGGCTCTTGTAGTAGCGGAGATTTTTGACCTTTACGCCGATCTCTTCCATAACTTCACGGTGAACGGTCTCCTCGATGGTCTCACCAATCTCGGCAAAACCTGCGATCATGGCGTAGCGGGTGTGAGTTCGACCCTCATATTTGGAGAGAATCAGCTTGTCGCCGTTGGTAACGCCTACGATCACAGCCGGAGAAAGCACCGGATATTCACCGTTTCCACAGGCAGGGCAGATCATCTTGCGCTCATGTTTATCATGTACCATCGGTTTGCCGCAGCAGCCGCAGAAACGGCGCTTGCTGTACCACTGAAAGAGCTGATATCCGGTGATTCCTGCGAAAGCCAGATACTGTGGCTCCGCTGTGCGGAGAACTCTTGTGATCTCAAACTGATAACCAGGAAGGAGACTGGTGTCAAGATCCGGGATCAGATAAAAATGCTCTTCGTCAATGGAGAAGAGATAGATATAATTCTCATAGAGATTTTCAACTTTTCCTTCCAGCTCTCCAAAGCTTGGAAGAGTCATAGTCTCGCCATCTTTTTTCATAAGGATCTTTCCTTCTTCATAGGCGAGGATGTGGCTTTCTTTATCCGGGGCCACAGGTTTGTACTCATTGTGATAGGTATGTGGTGCGATATCCTGGATCATGATCGATAATTCCTTTCCGAATTTATTGTTTTACAGTGTTTGCTGAGAAGTTTTGCCATATAAAATACAGCACGCTTTCTACAGTATAAGCTTACCTTAAGAAAAAGGCAACTCCAGCAATAACAAAAAAAGTTGTATGAGTCAGAAAATCAGTGTAAGATAAATGTATTATATTGTGCAGAAGATGTGAAAGATCTGAAAATTTTTCTGCACAGAAGGAGAAGATCATGCCAACAACAGAAAAGCCGGGACTGACCCGGGATGCCATTAAATATCTGGCAATTTTTACCATGCTTCTGAATCATATCGCCAACGTGCTTCTGCCGGAAAACACGATCCTGTGGGAAGTGTTTATAGACATTGGCTACTTCACAGCCATTACCATGTGCTATTTTCTTGTGGAAGGTTTTTACTATACACATTCCCGGAGAAAATACGGTGAAAGGCTTCTGATCTTTGCCGGAATCTCCCAGGTTCCCTATATGATAGCCTTTGGAAATTCACAGCTGAATATGATCTTTACTCTGTTTATCTGTTTTATGATCCTGGTTGTTCAGGAAAGGATGATGGCAAGTAAATGGAGAATTCCACTTCTGATCCTGCTTCTTTTACTATCCGTTTGTTCGGACTGGGCAATCCTGGCACCGGTTTTTACCATCTGGTTCCATGAGAGCTGGGGGAACAGGAAGAGGATGATAACAGCGTACGGAGTCGGTGCTGCCCTTTTTGTGCTGTTTAACTACAGCTCCTACGTGGAAAAAATGGCAGCCGGACCGGCAATGATCCATGCTCTGTTTTCGGCAGCAGGGATCGTAGCATCAGGAATCATCATCCTGTGCTTCTATAATGGCAAAAAATCCGAAAAAGCACCGAAGTTTTCCAAGTGGTTTTTCTATATTTTTTATCCGGCACATCTGCTGATTCTGAGCATAGTCCGTGTTATAGTACAGTAAGAGATAAAATAAAATCTCTCCAATATTTATAACCGGATAGATTGCCGAAAATAAATTTCATATCCACATAAAACATAGTAATTCTGTAAGAAAACAGAAAAATAGCGAAAAAACTCTTGAAAACCCACAAATTATCTGCTATGCTAACTGACATGACAAAGGCGTCTGGAAATTGAGTTTCCAGGCGCTTTTTGCGTTGCAGAATAATTGAGGGAATCGAGGAGGAAATGAATGATGAATGCAGGAGATACCGGCTTTATACTGATCTGTACAGCCTTTGTGTTCTTTATGACACCTGGGCTTGCGTTTTTCTACGGAGGACTGGTCCGCAGGAAAAATGTGGTAAATACCATAATGGCCTGTGGGGCGATCATGGGACTGTCCGTAGTTATGTGGACATTGTTTGGATATTCGCTGGCATTTGGAGGAAATCATGGCGGGATCATCGGAGATTTTCGCTGGTTTGCGCTGAATGGCGTAGGCTGGGAGCCGGGACCTTATGCGGATACGATCCCGCATCTGGTATTTGTGGCGTTCCAGATGATGTTTGCCATGATCACACCGGCACTGATCACCGGTGCCGTGGTTGGAAGAATGCGTTTTAAGGCGCTGTTTTTCTTTATTGCGATCTGGTCTTTGATTGTGTATTATCCAATGGCACATATGGTCTGGGGAGACGGTGGATTTCTGGCAGCCATTGGCTCTGTGGACTTTGCAGGAGGAAATGTGGTACATATCAGTTCCGGTGTCAGTGCACTGGTTCTTGCCATTTATCTTGGACAGAGACGAGGCTATGCAAAAGCAACCTATCGTACGCACAATATCCCGTTTGTATTTCTCGGGGCAGCCATGCTGTGGTTCGGATGGTTCGGCTTTAATGCAGGAAGTGCGCTGAAGGCAGACGGCCTTGCGGCACATGCCTTTATGACCAGTAGCATTTCTTCTGCCTGTGCACTGCTGACCTGGATGCTGATCGAGGTGATCCGCGAGGGAAAACCGACACTGGTTGGTGCATCCACAGGTCTTGTTATCGGACTGGTAGCCATTACACCGGGAGCTGGTTTCGTACCGGTATGGGCATCCTTTATCATTGGGATCCTGGTAAGCCCGATCTGTTACTTTACTGTGATCCTTTTGAAACAGAAGCTGAAGATCGACGATGCCCTGGATGCTTTTGGCTGCCATGGTATCGGTGGTATCTGGGGAGGAATCGCAACAGGTCTTTTCGGAAAAACTTCCATTAACTCTGTTGCAAAATGGGATGGCCTTGTGTTTGGAGATCACCGTCTGTTCCTGGCGCAGGTATTGAGTATTGTGATCACCATTGCGGTTGCCATTGTGGGAACTCTGATCTGTATCGGGATCGTGCGTATCTTTACACCGCTTCGTGTAGATCCGAAGGAAGAGATGGTCGGGCTGGATGCATCCCAGCATGGAGAGAATGCATATCCGTCATTTAATGGATTTGACTGATAAAAGAATTTGTCCGGCAATGATCGTGTGAAAATGGAGGAAATCGTATGCTTATAAAAATAGAAGCAATCGTAAGAGAAGAAAAAATGGAAGATGTAAAAGCAGCGTTAAATGAGATCCAGGTTAACGGTTTTACAGTAACCCAGATCATGGGCTGCGGAACACAGCGAGGCTACACGGAATATGTCCGTGGCTCCAAGATCGACGTATTTCTGAAACCGAAGATCAAATTTGAGATCGTAGTATCATCCGAGGACTGGGAGATCAAAGTTATTGATGCTGTGCAGAAAGCCGCGTTTACCGGTGATCCCGGTGACGGCAAGATCTTCAGCTATGAGATCCGTAACGCTGTTCGTATCCGTACAGGTGAGACCGGATACGATGCGCTGCAGTCGGAATTTCTGTAAATTGTTTTAGTCAAGCGGATATTCGTGATCTGCTTCGCTACTTGTCTGATTCGGTTAAAATAAAATTATGTATGAAAAAATCCTTCGGGAAGTCACGGGTATATCAGAAGATAGGATCCTGAGACTTTTCGGAGGATTTTTTACCATAGATTTAACAATAGCCTTACGTTGATTTGATGAAAAATATCATGTGTCGGGTATAATATATATGATGAACAAGAAAAATAATAAATATAATATAAGACAAGCATGACAAAAAAGAAATCAAAGAAAAAAATAAGGAAAAAACAGAAATCCTTTAAAACGGGATTGGCACAGGTCAAAGAAGAGAAGGAAAAGGAAAATCCGGATCAGGAAGCGGAGAAAAGCAGAAAGCCGGATCCGTTGGAACCGGAGCATCAGAAGCTGGCAAAAGAAAAAACTGCAGCGATCGACAGTTATATCAAAGATGCGGATTATCGCCTCCGTTGTAAGGCTGCCATCGATATCCTTATGGCGAAGCTTAAGATGATCAATGCAGAGCTTTCCGGGCAGAAAAAGCGTACTGTGATCAGTCAGACTACCAGTCGGATCAAAAGTGCGGAAAGTATTTATGCGAAGCTTCTGAAAAAGGGGTTGGAACCGGATTTTGACACAGCCAGGAAAAACCTGAAGGATCTCATTGGAATCCGCGTGGTCTGTCCTTTTGAGGATGAGCTTTACCAGGTGGCAGAATTTCTGGAAATGCAGAGAGATATCGAAATCATCCGGATCAAGGACTATATCAGAAATCCAAAGAAAAACGGTTACAAAAGTCTTCATCTTATTGTAAAGGTTCCGATCTATTCTGCGGACGGTGAACAGAAGGAGCTGGTGGAAATACAGCTTCGGACCATTGCAATGGATTACTGGTCTGTGTTAGAATACGAATTGTATTATAAAAAAAGAGATAATGCGGAAATTGAATCAGAATTAAAAAAATATGCAGAAGAAATTGCAAATCTGGACTACAGAATGCTGAAATTGAGAAATAAGATCGAGAAGATCTGATACATAAAAAACAGCAGAGCTGTAAAATGTCCGCATGCCCAAAAGAAAACGGAGAATTCCTGGAAAAAGAAGTTCGGGAATCCTCCGTTTTGTTGTTTGAGTTGTTTCAGTTGAAGCTCTGTTTATTATGTGTTATACCCTGTTCATTAACTGCAAAGATGACACTTCTCACAGGCAGACGGTGTGGCCGCACAGCCGCCGAGAGCAGTTTCACGAAGCTCTGCAGGGAGCTTTTTGCCTACGGTATACATGGTATCGATCATCTCATCCAGAGGGATGAACTGGGTGATACCGGCCAGTGACATTTCCGCTGCGATAAGGGCATTGGAAACACCGGCTGCATTACGGTTCTGGCAGGGATATTCCACCAGGCCGCCTACCGGGTCACACACAAGACCGAGCATATTCATAAGAACGGTGGAAGCCGCATAAGTACACTGAAGAGGTGTACCGCCAAGAAGTTCCACAGCAGCGGAAGCAGCCATTGCGGAAGCGATTCCGACCTCAGCCTGACATCCGCCGACAGCACCTGCAACTGTTGCATTACGCATGGCAAGATAGCCGATGGCGCCTGCATTAAATAGTGCCTGGCGGATCTTTTTATCGGAAAAGCCGTAGACCTCCTGAAGAGCAAGCATCATTCCGGGAACGATCCCGGCACTGCCGGCAGTAGGAGAGGCAACGATAAGTCCCATGGAAGCGTTGGTCTCAAGGGTTGCCATAGCGTAGGTGATACCCTTTCCGAGAACATCTCCGCACAGGCTTTTTCCCAGGTCATGAAATTCGCAGAGTCTTCGGGCTTCACCGCCGATCAGTCCGCCCATAGATATCACCGGATCTTTGATGGGGGAAAAAGCAGCGTCCTTCATGATCTCCAGAACACGGTCCATGCGCTGGTCCACGATTTCAGCAGTGGTTTCACCGAGAAGGATCTCACGCTGGCGCATTACTTCGGAAATCGGAAGCTTTTTTTCCTGGCAGAGAGCAAGGAGTTCCTTGGCATTTTTGAAATCCATAAAACACATCCTCCTTTTCCCTACATCTGAACAACCATGACATCATGGATGTTGGTGTTCCGGTGAATGCTTTCTACGATATCTTCCGGGAGATGACCGTCGGATTCCACGATGGTATAGGCCGTGGTTCCTTTGGATTCACGGAAGAGACGCATGAAGGCAATGTTAATGTTACGTTCACTTAAGCATCTGGTGATGTAGGCCACAACACCAGGAGTATCCTGATGGATCACGATGATGGCACTGTATTCGCCGGTGAAATCCACCTTTACGTGGTTGATCTCCACAATACGGACCTTGCCGCCGCCCAGCGATTCCCCCCGGACTGTCATTTCCTGTCCCTGTTCATTGACCATATGGATATCTACCGTGTTGGGGTGTACATCCGTTTCCGCTTCATTTGGAGTAAAGGAAAAGTCGATCCCCTGTTCCCTGGCAATGTCAAAAGAATTCCGTATACGCATGTCATCTGTGGAAAAGCCCATGATCCCGCCAAGGAGGGCACGGTCTGTACCGTGTCCCTTGTATGTTCTGGCGAAGGAACCGTAAAGGATGAATTCTACTTTTTTCAGGGGCGGCGTGATCATCTTCTGGGCAAGGAAAGCAATACGCGCAGCCCCTGCGGTATGAGAACTGGAAGGGCCGATCATGTTGGGACCCATAACGTCAAATACACTGATAAAAGACATTTTGCTTAATTCTCCTGTGGTGTTTTTGCGATAAATTTCTTATAAATAGTGTCAACGATCACGCCGATGGCGTTGTCACCGGATACATTGCAGGCAGTTCCGAAGGAATCCTGGGTAATGTAAAGGGCAACCATGATAGCACAGATGGCACCGTCCGGATCACCGGCTTCCGCTCCGAATACCATGTAAAGGAATGGAAGGGCAGTCATGATGGAACCGCCGGGAGCACCGGGAGATGCAACCATGGCAACACCGAGAGTCATGATGAACGGAACGATGATCCCGAGACTGATGGGCAGCTGGTTCATAAGGCAGACTGCAGTAGCACAGGCTGTGATGGTGATCATGGAACCGGCCATGTGGATGTTTGCACAGAGCGGTACTACGAAGTTGCGGATCTGCTCACATACGCCATCCTTCTTTGCACATTCCAGGTTGACCGGGATGGTAGCTGCGGAAGACTGGGTTCCCAGAGCAGTTGTGTATCCCGGAATCTGATTTTTGATCAGAGTGAAAGGATTCTTTTTGCTGACAGTACCTGCAATCACGAACTGGATCGTAATGCAGATCAGGTGCATGATGATAACAACAAGGAATACCTTCCAGAGGATGCTTAAGATGGCAAAGGTTTTTCCGGAAATAGTCATATCTGTGAAGGTTCCGCAGATGTAAAGCGGAAGCAGCGGGATGATAATGGTATGAAGGACTTTGTCAATGATCTTGGAAAAGTCGCTCATTCCGTTATAAAGGCTGTTTCCCATTTCTTTTCCACGCATGGAAGAGAGGCACAGTCCCATGACAAAGGCAAGGGCAACAGCAGAAAGAGTATCCATGACCGGTTCCAGTGTGATAGAGAAAAACGGTGTCAGAGATGCGTCTGCGGTAGCTGCGATCTGGTCCAGTGCACCTTCACTCATAAAGTGCGGGAACAGGCTGGATGATACCAGATAGGATGCGGAACCTGCGATCAGAGTGGAGCCATAAGCCAGAGCCACTGTGATCAGGAGAAGCTTTCCGGCACCCTGTGAAAGCTCCGCAATACCCATGGTCACATAGGCAAGGATCATCAGCGGGATGACGAATTTCAGAAAGGTACTGAAAAATCCGGAAAGGGTTACAACAAAGCGACAGAAGCCTTCCGGAAGGAATTGGCCGAACAGGATACCTACGATGATGGCAATGATCAGCTTTGGCACAAGTCCGATCTTGATTTTTTTCTTTTCCATTTGGATTCTTTCCTCCTAAGTATGAATTTATTCATTTTGCACAAAAATACGATTGACGTCCTCGTGATTGTATTGTAACATTGACATAAAAATAAGGCAAATTCACAGATTTCATCATCACGATGAAAAAATTTCATAGTAAAAGGGAGAAAATCATGGAAATCCGTCAGTTGGAGACGTTTGTACATGTAGCACAGCTTCAGAGCTTTTCAAGGGCAGCAGAGGTTCTGGGATACACCCAGTCAGCGATCACTGTCCAGATCCGTCTTCTGGAAAATGAGCTGGAAACAAGACTTTTTGACAGAACAGGAAAGCGTGTGGTGCTTACTCCGTCCGGAAAAGAGTTTATGGAGCATGCAAGCAGGATCTTATATGATGTAAATAAAGCAAAAAAGTCAATGAATGATGATGCAGAACTGAAAAATCCATTGCATATCGGGACGATCGAATCCCTGTGTACTGCCAAGCTCCCTTCGGTCCTGAGTAAATTCCGCCAGCTTCACCCGAAGGTCAGCCTGCAGGTGACTATTGATACACCGGAACAGCTGATACGGATGATGGAGCATAACGGGCTTGATCTTATTTACATACTGGACACTCCAAGGTGGGACCAGAACTGGATCAAAGTAATGGAGAAAGCTGAACCTGTGGTATTTGTGGCCTCCGCAGATTCGGAATTTGCCGGAAAGACGCTGAAGATGGGGGATATCCTGGAAGAGCCTTTTTTTCTCACGGAAAAGAATGCCAATTACCGGCAGGCCCTGGATCAGCAGCTGGCGCTTAAGAAGCAGGCTCTGTCACCGGTGCTGGAGATCAGTGATACCGCCTTTATCATCCGCATGCTGGAAAAGAATCACGGACTTTCCTTCCTTCCCTATCTGGCTGTGGAGCGAGATATCCGGAAAGGAAGAATTGCCCTTTTACATGTGGAGGATGTGGAGATATCCATGTACCGGCAGATTTTTTACCATAAGAATAAGTTTAAGACGAGAGAGATGGAGGAGTTTATCCGCCTGGCAGCAGAGTGAAAGTCTGTGCTTGTAAATACAAATAAAATGTGGCACTATAAAAGAAAAAACACAGGAGAGAGAAAAATGGATTTTATTGAAGAAGCAAAGAAGCTTGGCTTTTCCGATGCTGCGGTCATGAAAACCGATAAGCTGGTGTTTGTGCCGGAATACCGTGTTTTCTGTGAAGAAAATGCCTGTGGCAATTATGATAAAAATCCTGCATGTCCACCGGAAAGCGGAACCGTGGAAGAAATGAAGGAACGTGCCCTGGGCTATGAGAACACACTGGTGCTCCAGACGACACAGGACAGACTCATGGATTACAGAAAAGCCAAGCTTGCACATAATAAGCTGACAGAGCAGTTCGCAGAGAAGATGAAAGAGTGCGGAAAAACAGATCTTCTGATCATGAGCGCCGGGCCGTACAAGCATAATTCCTGTATGTCTGCCTACTGTGTAGATGCGCAGAAGATGGCAGATGCTGTGGGAATGCAGTGCTGGACCAATGATGGAAAGTTCCGGTATTTTTCGCAGATCCTTTTTCGAGAGTAGCGTAGCGCATTTTTTATATATTTTTTGTGTAAAAACTGGACATATTGTCAGGAAAAGGGTAAATTTATTTTGAAATGATCAAACAGGAGGGAAACCAGAATGGAGAAATCAACAGTTTATTTCACTGATTTTCGATGTCCGGTGGGAACCAGCCAGCTGGACAAACTGAAAAAACTCTGCGTTGCCGCAGGAATCAAAGATATCGATATGGATGGAAAATTCGTAGCCATCAAGATGCATTTCGGAGAGCTTGGAAATATGGCATTCCTTCGTCCGAACTATGCAAAGGTAGTCGCAGATCTCTGTAAGGAGCAGGGCGGAATGCCGTTCCTGACAGATTGTAATACTCTTTATCCGGGAAGCAGAAAGAATGCACTGGAGCATCTGGACTGTGCAAATCTTAACGGATTTAACACGATCACAACCGGATGTCAGATCATCATCGGTGACGGAGTTCGAGGAACCGATGAAGTAGAAGTTCCGGTAGTAAACGGAGAATACTGCAAAACTGCCCTGATCGGACATGCTATCATGGATGCAGATATTTTTATCAGTCTCAGCCATTTCAAGGGACATGAGGCAACCGGCTTTGGCGGCGCCCTGAAGAATATCGGTATGGGCTGCGGAAGCCGTGCCGGAAAAATGCAGCAGCATGCCAGCGGAAAGCCGGCCATCCATGAAGATGTCTGTCGTGGCTGCCGCCGCTGTGCGAAAGAGTGCGGAAGTGATGCGATCACATATGTAAACAAGAAAGCAGTTATCGATTACGATAAATGCAAAGGCTGTGGCCGCTGTATCGGCGCCTGCAGCTATGATGCCGTATACAATCCGAATAGCAGTGCAAACGAGCTTCTTGACCGCAAGATGGCAGAGTATGCACAGGCTGTCTGTCACGGACGTCCTCATTTCCATATTGCACTGGTACAGGATATCAGCCCTAACTGTGACTGCCATGGTGAAAATGATGCGCCGATCCTTCCGGATATCGGAATGTTCGCAAGCTTTGACCCGGTTGCACTGGATCAGGCCTGTGCAGATGCCTGTCTGAAGGCAACACCGATCGCCAACAGCCAGCTTGGAGAGCATCTGGCAGAGCCGGGATGGCACTGTCATCATGACCACTTTAAGGATTCCAATCCGAATATTGAGTGGAAGGCAACTCTGGATCAGGCAGAAAAGATCGGTCTGGGAACCAGGGAGTATGAGCTGAAGACAATCAAATAAGCTGAGAAATAAAGCTCAGAAAATATCAGAAAATCCGGGAACACAGTTCATATTACTCTGTGTTCCCGGATTTTTACATCTTTTTACAGGTGTGCCTGGTGGCATTCGTTTTCAGAAAACAATTTCATGTGATGAAAAGAGGCTGTTATCCCGGAGTTTCAGCTGCAGGAATCCCGGACGATCTCCAGAAATCTTTCATGGATCCGGGTGTCTTCATCCAGTTCCGGGTGAAAAGCAAAGGCCAGCTGATCATTGTACTGTACGCCAACGATCCGGTCTTCGACAGAAGCCAGAACCCTTGTATCATCGTGGACGTCAGACACATAAGGCGCACGGATAAAGGTCATGGGAACTTTGCCCACAGATTTAACCGTTTCTTCCGTATGAAAGCTTCCAAGCTGTCTTCCGTAGGCATTTCTGCGCACACACATGGGAATGGTGCCAAAATGACAGCTGTCCTGTCCTTCGATCTCAGAAGCCAGAAGGATCAGTCCGGCACAGGTAGCCAGAACGGGCATTCCGTTTTCGATTCTTTTTTTCAGGGGCTCAAACATATCAAGCTCTTTTAATAGCTTGCTCTGAACAGTGCTTTCCCCGCCCGGAAGGATCAGAGCGTCGAAGGGCTTTTTAAGATCACCTGCCTGGCGCAGCTCGATATGAGAAACGCTGAGGCGATCAAGAACCTTTTCGTGCTCTGCAAAAGCACCCTGTAAAGCCAGTACCGCAATTGTCATTATTTGCCTCTTTCTGCCATCAGTAAGGCGATTTCCTGTTCATTGATCCCGACCATAGCTTCGCCAAGATCTCTGGAAAGCTCTGCGATCAGTCTGGCATCGGTGTAGTTGGTAACTGCTTTTACGATGGAAGCAGCTCTTTTTGCCGGATTTCCGGATTTAAAGATACCGGAACCGACGAAGACACCTTCGGCGCCAAGCTGCATCATAAGAGCGGCATCTGCAGGAGTGGCAACGCCGCCGGCAGCAAAGTTTACAACCGGAAGTCTGCCGTTGTCATGTACATAGGATACCAGTTCATAAGGAACCTGGAGAGTTTTTGCAGCCTCAAAAAGTTCATCTTCACGCATACTGGTAAGCTTTGCGATCTCGCTGTTCATTTTTCGCATATGGCGGACTGCCTGAACGATATCACCGGTTCCGGGCTCACCCTTTGTACGGATCATGGAAGCACCTTCATTGATGCGGCGGAGTGCCTCTCCAAGATCTTTTGCACCGCATACAAAAGGAACTTTGAATTCTCTTTTATTAATATGATAAACATCATCAGCAGGAGAAAGAACTTCACTTTCATCAATATAGTCGATCTCAATGGCTTCCAGTACCTGTGCTTCCACAAAATGTCCGATACGGCATTTGGCCATAACAGGAATGGAAACTGCGTTCTGGATCCCTTCGATCATTTTCGGGTCACTCATTCGGGAAACACCGCCTGCTGCACGGATATCGGCAGGAATACGCTCCAGGGCCATAACCGCACAGGCACCGGCAGCCTCGGCAATTTTTGCCTGCTCAGGTGTTGTGACATCCATGATCACACCGCCCTTTAACATCTGTGCCAGTTCTTTGTTCAGTTTATATCTTTCATTTGTTGCAGACATGATCTTTTCCTCCGTAATCATTGATTTTGTGTTTGATTTCTGTTGGTTCCAGATTATAAAACTTACTTGTGTATTTAAAAATATCCAATATAGATAATTTTTTAAGGGACAGTTATGAGACTGTGAACAGATAAAGTGAAAAAGAGATAAAAAAACGGAAAAGCACGCCTGCTTAAAATGCGTGCTTTTTGCTGCGGGAAAAGGATCAAAATTTGAAATATATTAGATGAAATAAGGATTTCATACAAGAATTAACGCGTGCACATGCGTGCATAAAACAACGCCGTTGTGAATAATATACAAAGAAATAACCGTAAACTTTGGATAAAAATGAGAAAAAAGAAAAAGCTGTAAATTTATATTGCATAATAAGACTGCGTGTGATAACATACACACAACATAATTAACACGCATTTGACACGCAAATAAAAGAAAATAGCACGCAAACAAAAGAATATCAAAGATAAGTGAAGCTAATGTGCAGGAAAACGTGCAGATCGTGTGTACAGAAACAGGCTGCATTCTGTGGGCAGAGAGTACAGAGCAGGCCGGAAATCTTTTTCAGAGGAGGAAATTATGACAGGAACACAGAAAAAACAGCGTCTGCTGACTATGATATTCGGAGCTTTCGCGATCTTTTTTACAGGATATCCCCATGTATGGTCTATTTACCAGCCTTATGTGATGGAGCAGGCAGGCTGGAGCCAGGGACAGGCATCCATGTGCTTTTATCTGGCACTGAGCACCTTTGTATTCGGAAATATCGTAGGCGGAAGGATGCAGAACCGCTTTAAGGAAAAGACGATTGTATGGATCGGAGGCGGGATCTTTGCAGCAGGAATCCTGGCATCCGCATTTCTGATCGTTCCCACACCGCTTCCTATGTATCTCTCCTATGGAGTGATGCAGGGATTTGGTCAGGGAATGATCTATACGGTGATCCTGGCAACAGTACAAAGATGGTTTCCGGACCGTACCGGATTTGCTTCCGGCGTTGTGGTAACTGCCAACGGACTTTGTGGATTTTTCCTGGCACCGCTGAGTCGAAAGCTGCTGGAAGCGGAAGGTGTGCAGAAAACCCTTCTGATCGTTGGCGTGGCCATCACGATTTCCTGGATCCTGTGCGGTATCTTTTTTCAGGCACCCGATAAGAGTCTGGTGAACGCAGGTGGCTCTGCGGAAAAGTCCGGGACACCGGAGACGAAGCAGTATACATCCGGAGAGATGATGAGAACAAAGAATTTTTATCTTCTTCTTGCGACCATGTTCTTTGGACTGATTTCTTATTTTATGGTTTCACCGGTATCCCAGACCTACCAGATCGACCTTGGAATCCCGTCTGCAGTGGCAGTCAGTGCCGTTATGCTTGGATCCATTGTCAATGCAGGAGCAAGACTGGTGCTTCCCACACTGGCAGATAAAGTGGGCAGGATTGTCTGCATCAAAGGAGTGCTGATCGTGGCAGTGATCGCTATGGGAGTTCTCGCTGTATCAAGATCCCTGGCAGTAACGGTTGCCGTTGTGCTGATGTACGGCTGCTATGGCGGCATCATGGGAAGCTTTCCATCTCTGACAAGCTCCATTTTCGGAATGAAACACACCGGAGAAAATTATGGATTTGTTATGTTCGGTATCGTATTCGCAACCTTTGGCGCACCGGCGATCTCCGGTCTGGTGAGCAGCAATGGTTATGAGATGAACGTGGTATTTGGGATCGGAGCTGTTTTTGCAGTGATCGCATTTGTATGCCTGACTTTGCTTGGACGAAATCTTGTGAAAGAGCATGCTGAAAAATCTGTCGGAGCAAAGAAGGGTACAGCACAGGTACGCAAACCACAGGCAGAATAAATCTGAATGTAACTGGATGCAGAGCTGTGCCGGCTGCCGGATCAAAAACAGCTGACTGAGAATCTGAAAACAGAAAAACCTGGAAGAAATAATGTGCCTGTGGCTGAGTTCTTCCAGGTTTTTTTATGAGTTGCCGGAATCAGATATTTCTGCTAGGATAACGGAAGGATGAGAAAATCAGATATTGTTTTGCCTGTTTATGGATGCGAGTGTGTGAAATACTGCAAAAATAAGGAGTTGATGCATATGATCACCTGTCAGGATATACTGGAACTGCAGCTGGACGGAGTGGAACTGATCGCCGGGGAAAAAGGTCTCACAAGACCTGTCACATGGACCTATATGGTGCAGACCCGGCCTTTTGAGGAGCATATGAACCAGGGGAATTTTGCCCTGTGTGTGGTGGACTATGTCCGGTTTGACCTGGAAGAAGCACAGAAAGCCATGGAAGAACTGTATGGGCTTGGAATTTCCGGCTTTGGGATCTCTATCACCGATGACAAGGAGCCCGTCCCGAAGGAGATGATCGACAAAGCAAATGAACTGAAGCTTCCGCTGTTTTACATCCGGTGGGAAGGAGCTTCTTTTGTGGATATTGCCCAGAGTGTGGGAAAGATCATCCTGGAATATGAAATGCAGAATAAACGGATGGGAGATTATCTTTACAATCTTTTGTTTGGCTATGATATTAATGATCGCTATATCGAAAAAATCTCCCAGCAGTTCGGGATCAACTTTACCACACCCTGCAGAGTAGGGATCATTGTGGCTGACCGGAAGTACGGCATCAATCTGGAACAGGATGAACATATCTATGAATATTATGCCAATTATCTGAACCAGGAAGTTATGGAAATGGAAGGAAAGCCCATGTTCCTCAGGTTTCTTAACAAGTTTGTTCTTCTTTTTGAGGCAAAAAAAGACAAAAGCATTGAACATGAGCTGGAGAAGGTTCTGCAGAAGATCGATGCCAGTCCGCAGTTTCACGGAACCATCCGAAGCACCTGTATCCTGGGCGGTATCTACACCAATCCGGCAGATTTCGGCACCAGCTATCAGGAGGCAAAGCGTCTGATCCCCAAAAAAGACATACTTCCAAATCCCAAGCACAAGAAAGTCTTAAGTGCAACAGCCATGGGAATCTATCAGTATCTGTTCAATAACGACAACCATGATGAGATCCTGAATTACTGCAATGAACGGCTGGGAAAGCTGGAGGAATATGATCATGCCAACGGAACGTTTCTTCTGGATACCCTGCTTGCCTATTACATGAACGGGTTCAGCGTCGGAAAAACGGCGAAGGAACTTTTTATCCACAGAAATTCCTTGCAGTACCGGATGAATAAGATCCAGGAGCTGATAGATTTTGAGCTGGATGACTATATGGAATATCTGGATATGATAAACTGTATCCTGATCAAACAGCTGATGTTTTCCTGAAGAGCAGGTTCATATATTTACAACACTGTGCAAAATGAATAGTTTGTTTGTGCAAAATAAAAGTTGACGAAAGGCTTCTTCTGAGTATAATGAAGTCTATCAAACAACGAAGGCGTTGAAGGAAATAAAAAATTTCTTTCAGCGCCCTTTTTGTTTACAGGCGAAAACGTTCAGGTCGACCAGTTAAATATGTTTTGTGCCAGCTATGTAGAAGAGGAGGAAACGAATATGAAAAAAAATCTTTTAGGCAAAATGGTGATCACAGGTATTATTTCCGCAGCAATGTTAGCATCTACAGCAGCTTCCACATGGGCAGCAGACAAATCCGATAAGGATGTGTTAAGGGTTGGTATGGAATGTGCATATGCACCGTTCAACTGGACCCAGGATACAGACACAACCCCGGACGGAAGCAAGGCAGAACCTATTTACGACAGTGATTATTACGCATATGGCTACGATGTGGCAGTAGCCCAGAAGCTTGCAGATCAGCTTGGAATGAAGCTGGAGATCCACAAGGTTGAGTGGTCCTCCATCGGAATCTCCATGGATGCCGGCGATTATGACTGTATCATCGCAGGTATGGGAAAAACGGCAGAAAGAGAAAAATCATATGCTTTTACAGAACCATATTATTACAGAGATAACTGTATCGTGGTAAAGGCAGGCGGCAAATATGACGATGTCAAAGGTCTTTCCGATCTTGCAGGAACAGGCTGTAAGGTTACCACACAGCTTGGAACCGGATGGGTACCGCTTCTGGATCAGATCGACGGTGCAGAGCAGTCCGGAAACTATGAGACAACATCAGAGTGCTTTATGGCAATCTCCAACGGAGTTGCAGATGTCTGCGTTGTAGATGTTCCTACAGCAGAATCAGCAGCACTGACAAACAAGGATCTGAAGATCATCAACCTGGATGAGAAGGATACCTTTAAAGATGATGATGAAATGGTCAATGTCTGCATCGCAACAAGAAAAGATGACACAGAGCTGAGAGATAAGCTGCAGGGTGCTATGGATGACATCGGCTGGAACGATAAAGAGAAAATGGATGAGCTGATGGATACTGTTCTGACACAGCAGCCGGCAGCGAACTAGTCCAAGTGAGGTGGAGATATGTTAGGCTTTTCAATCACAGATCCTTCCAATTCCCTGGAATGGATGATCTTTCTGGCAAAAAAATATTCCAGTATGTTTCTGGAAGGAACCTGGCTGACTCTCTATATAGCTGTAGCAGGAACCATTCTTGGTTTCCTGCTGGGCTATATCATCGGTATCATCCAGGATATCCGTATCAATGAAGGCGACAGCATTCTGAAAAAAGGAATTTTTAAAATCTTAAAGGCAATCTGCAGGATCTATGTGGAGGTTTTCCGAGATACGCCAATGATCGTTCAGGCAATGGTCCTGTATTATGGTATCCGTCAGGCAAATGTGAATATTACACCATTGTTTGCAGGTGTTATGGTAACGGTATTGAACACCGGAGCTTACATGGCAGAAACTGTCAGAGCCGGCATCGGTTCCATTGATATGGGACAGAGAGAAGGCGCCTGGGCCATGGGAATGTCACCTATGAAGACCATGATCTATGTAGTACTTCCACAGGCCTTCAAAAACATCATCCCTGAGATGGCAAATACATTTCTTACAAATCTGAAAATGACTTCCGTTCTGAATGTTATCGCAGTTCAGGAGCTGTTTATGGCAGCGAAAACTGTAGGCGGAAATTATTATAAATATTTTGAATCCTATCTTGTTATTGCAGTGATCTATTTTGTACTCTGCTTTGTATTCAACCGTCTGTTTACATTCCTTGAAAAGAAGGTGAAGAAAACAGAGAACTACGCACTGGCAGTGGAATATATGGAAAATCCGTAAGGAGGGAAAAATAATGGGTGATGCAATCATATCCGTTGAGGAATTAAGTAAAGCATTCGGGCAGCATGAGGTACTGCGAAAAATCGATTTCAACGTGGAGCCGGGTGAGATCATCTGTATCGTTGGTTCCTCCGGTTCCGGAAAATCCACTCTGCTTCGCTGTATCAACAAGCTGGAAACCCAGACCAGCGGAAAGATCCGCTATCATGGAAAAGAGATCGGAGCAGTCCAGAAGGAGATCAATGATTACCGGTCAAAGGTCGGCATGGTATTTCAGTCATTTAATCTCTTTAATAACATGACTGTTCTTCAGAACTGTATGCTCTGTACAAGAAAAGTCCTTCATCTGTCAAAGGAAGAAGCCTTTGACAGGGCGATCACACATCTGAAGCAGGTAGGAATGGCACCGTTTATCAATGCAAATCCAACACAGCTTTCCGGTGGACAGAAGCAGAGGGTTGCCATTGCAAGATCGCTCTGCATGAATCCGGAGGTCCTGCTTTTTGATGAACCTACATCAGCACTGGACCCGGAGATGGTAGGCGAGGTTTTAAATGTTATGAAGGAGCTGGCGACCACAGGCCTTACCATGATCATTGTGACTCATGAGATGGCATTTGCCAGAGATGTTTCCACTAGGACGATTTTTATGGATCAGGGTTACATTGTGGAGGATGCACCTCCGGCGGAGCTGTTTAAAAATCCTAAAAATGCCCGTACCAGAGAATTTTTGAGCCGTTATCTGGCAGGATAGGAAGGAGTATAAAATGGAAAATTTTATTGTAACCTTTGCCAGAGGTTTTGGAACCGGCGGAAAGGAAATCGCCTCCATGCTGGCAAAAGATCTTGGGATCCACTGTTATGAAAACCGTATCCTGACACTGGCAAGCCAGATGAGCGGACTGGATGAAAAGCTCTTCCTGGATATCAATGAGCGTATCCGGAATAACGGAGGATTTACAGGATTCCTTAAAGGGCTGCCCAGATCCAGGCAGTACATTGCAAGAAATGAGAAATTTGTTTCCGATGACCGGTTGTTTGAGTATCAGTCACAGATCATCAGAAACCTGGCAGATCAGGAATCCTGCGTGATTGTCGGAAAATGTGCGGATTATGTCTTAAAGGGCAGAAAAAATGTGGTAAGTATCTATATCGAAGCGCCGCGTGCCTTCTGTCTGGAGCGGACCATGCAGAGGATGAAGGTATCCTCAGATGTGGCAGCAGCCACCATTGAGAATACAGATAAGTACAGAGCGGACTATTATAAATATTATACAAAAGGTAATTACTGGACCAATCCCGTCAACTACGATATGACGCTGAACAGTGAAAAAGTCGGAATTGCAGGATGCGTAAAGATGATCGAAGAATATCTGGTGATGAAGGGTCTGATCACACGGGAACAGATCTTATCAGAACAGATCACAAAAGGGGAGGAAAAGAAATGAAGCTGGAAGAAACAGGACTGACATTTGAGGATATCAAGGAAAAAGTAAACAAATACATGATCGAGACCTATGAGAGAATGGATTTTCTGGCAGAAAGTGCAAAAGACCAGTATATCTACAATGAGAAGGGCGAAAAATATCTGGATTTTTATGCAGGTATCGCAGTAAACTCCGCAGGAAGCTGCAATGAGAAGGTAGTAAAAGCGGTTGTAGACCAGGCGCAGACACTGATGCATACCTTCAACTATCCGTACACCATTCCCCAGGCTCTTCTTGCTGAAAAGGTCTGCACAACCATCGGAATGGATAAGATCTTTTTCCAGAACTCCGGTACAGAGGCAAATGAGGCCATGATCAAAATGGCAAGAAAATACGGAATCGAAAAATATGGTCCGAACCGTTATCATATCGTAACTGCAAAAATGGGATTCCATGGAAGAACCTTTGGCGCCATGTCCGCCACCGGACAGCCGGGAAACGGATGCCAGGTTGGCTTTGGTCCCATGACCTACGGATTTTCCTATGCACCGTACAATGATCTTGAGGCTTTCAAAGATGCCTGCACGGAAAATACCATTGCCATTATGATAGAGCCTGTACAGGGCGAGGGCGGTGTCCATCCGGCAACCATGGAATTTATGAAGGGACTCCGGGAATTCTGTGATGAGAACGATATGCTCCTTCTTATTGATGAGGTTCAGACAGGCTGGTGCAGAACCGGTAAGGTGATGAGCTATATGCATTACGGGATCAAACCGGATATCGTGTCCATGGCAAAAGCACTTGGAGGCGGTATGCCGATCGGCGCGATCTGTGCTACAGAGGAAGTGGCAAAAGCTTTCACACCTGGTTCTCACGGAACAACCTTCGGCGGACATCCGGTTTCCTGTGCTGCAGCATTGGCCGAGGTTGGTGAACTTCTTGACAGAGATCTGGCTGGCAATGCGGCAAAAATGGGAGCTTATTTTATGGAAAAGCTTGCAAAGATCCCTCATGTAAAAGAGGTTCGTGGTCAGGGTCTTCTGGTAGGTGTGGAATTTGATGATACTATTTCCGGTGTGGATGTAAAGCATGGCTGTCTTGACAGACATCTCCTGATCACTGCCATCGGAGCACATACCATCCGTATGGTACCGCCGCTGATCATTACAGAGGAAGACTGTGATCAGGCGGCTGCCATCATTGAAGAGACGGTAAATGCACTTTCAGAATAAGCAGAGGAGACGAACAGCATGAAAAGATTTACATTTTCCGTACCGCAGAATATTCTTTTTGGTGAAGGTGTATTAAAGGAGCTTCCCGGGGCAGCCGGGAAGCTTGGCGGAAAACATGGCTTTATCATTTCCGGCCCCACACTGAACAGACTTGGCGTAGTGGGGCAGTGTGAAGAAATCCTTACACAGGCCGGCATTGCAGTCAGCACCTTCTGTGATACAGAAGGAAATCCATCGGTGGAGACTGTGGAACGTGCAGCTGAAGCATTCCTGACAAGCGGGGCGGATTTTATTGTTGCTCTTGGCGGCGGTTCCCCTATGGATGTGGCAAAAGCAGTAGGCGTTGTGGCGAAATACGGCGGCAGCATCACAGAATATGAAGGTGCGGACAAGGTTCCGGGGGAGATCATCCCACTGATTGCTATTCCCACAACTGCCGGAACCGGTTCAGAGGTTACGGCTTTTTCTGTTATTACCGATCACAAACGAAATTACAAGCTTACAGTATTTTCCTATAAGCTGATCCCGGCTTATGCACTTCTGGATCCGCTGCTTCTTACCTCCGCACCTGCTTCCGTGGCGGCTGCCTGCGGGATCGATGCGCTGATCCACGCAGAGGAATCCTACGTTTCTCTGGACGCATCTCCATTTTCCGAGGCAATGAGCGAAAAAGCGATGGAGCTGATCGGGCGGAGCATCCGCACCTACGTGGCAGACCGCAGCAATCTGGAAGCAGCTTCCGATATGCTGGCAGGCTCTCTGTTTGCCGGGATTGCTTTTTCCTGGGCAAGACTTGGAAATATCCATGCCATGAGCCATCCGGTCAGTGCTTTTTTCAATGTGCCTCACGGTGTTGCAAACGGAATCCTGTTTCCGTATATCGTGAAATATAACGAAGAGGCAGCCTTCGGAAAATATCAGAAGATTTATAATTATATTTCCACGGAAAAGAAATGTGAGTCTGAGTTTTCAAAAGGAATGCTGGAGCAGGCAGTCCGTGAGCTGAATACACAGGTTGGGATCCCGGCGAAATTATCGGATGCAGGGGTTACGGATGAGTATTTTGCACAGATGACAGAGGATGCCATGAAAAGCGGAAACATTGCGATAAATCCTCAGAAAACCGTTCGGGAGGATATCCTGGCACTGTATAAAGAGGCACTGTAGGAAGGTTCCGCTTCATCATGGAATAGAAGATTTTACGATAATTTTATACAAAAATCATAATAATGAGATAGTACCGAAAAAATAAGCATGCTACCATATTTTCTGAAAAAGGGACAGAAGTCAGAAAAGGAGCGCATGCATATATGATAAAAACCTATGTGATAGATACGAATGTACTGATCCAGGCTCCATATGCATTGGAGTGTTTTGAGGACAATAATCTGGTACTTCCGCTGGTGGTGCTGGAAGAACTGGATGGACTTAAAAAGGCAGAGGGCGAAAAAGGAATCAATGCAAGAGCCGCAGTCCGAAAGCTGGAATGGTACAGGCAGAAGGGTGATCTGTTACAGGGAGTAGCACTTTCCGGCGGTGGTATTCTGCGTATTGAAAAAAATTTTGTACACGTAGAGCTGCCGCCGGATCTTCCGGATGACAAACCGGATAACAGGATCCTGAAGGTATGCAGAGGTCTTGCGGAAACAGATGAGCAGGTTATTCTGGTGACAAAGGATATCGTACTTCGTCTGAAGGCACAGATCATGGGAATTCAGGCAGAGGATTTCGAGCGTGAGCAGATCTCAGATGATGATGCACAGTATACCGGTCGTACAGAAGTATACATTCCGGAAGATAAGGTCAAGGAGTTCAAGAAAAAAGGAATTTCTCTTGAAGAGGTTTATCAGAGTGACGAGGAAGGAAATCATACCATACCGGAATTTCATGAGAATGAATTTGTGATACTGAAGCCGGATCAGTCTACAAAAAAGACACTTCTTGGAAGAGTATCCTCAGGAAAGATAGTCCAGCTTGTTTACAAAAAAAGCAAGCCCTATGGAATATCACCGAGAAATGTCGGACAATATTTTATGCAGGAAGCCCTTATGACAGATGCAAAAGAAGCTCCCCTTGTTATCATCAAAGGAATGGCGGGAACCGCGAAAACATTTTATTCGCTTGCTGTTGGAATGGAAAAGGTATATAACAATCCGGCACAGGAATATCGCCGTGTGATCGTATGCAGACCCAACGCACAGTTTGACGATGATATAGGATTTCTGCCGGGCGATGAAAAGGAAAAAATAGCACCTTTGATGAGACCGGTGATCGATAATCTGGAACAGATCCTTGATTCGGATGAAAAGAAGAGATATGAAGATGAAGACGAGCTGAGTGATAAGATAGCGGAGATTTTTGAACGTGGAATCATTCAGACGGAAGCATTGAATTTCATCAGAGGAAGGTCTATTGCGAAGACATATCTGATCATTGATGAAGCTCAGAATATGACACCAAATCAGGTAAAGGGCATTATCACAAGAGCAGGCCAGGGAACGAAGATCATACTGCTGGGAGATCCGCAGCAGATCGACAGGCCCTTTCTGGATGAAAGGACAAATGGTTTAAGCTATGCGGCGAAACATATGGTGGATAGTCCTCTTTGCTGGCAGATCACATTGTCAGCTGAAGAATGCGAGAGATCATCGCTGGCAATGGACGCAATAAAGAGACTCTGACTATATGGCTAAGAAGCATAAGCAGAGTGGGAATATCTGCACGAAACACGTAGGGAGAGTAAAAAAACTTGAAGTATAAGGATGTAGCGAATAATAAGGAAATCAATGCATATCTGAAAAAGGGAAATTCAAACCTGGGACAGCTTGGATTTACAGATCATTCACAGGCACATTGTGTTCAGGTAGCACATCAGGCCGGGAAGATTCTGAAAAGACTCGGCTACCCGGAGCATGAGATCGAGCTTGCAAAAATCGCCGGATATATGCATGATATCGGAAATGCGATTAACAGAAACCATCATGCGGAATACGGTGCCCTTCTTGCAAATGATCTGCTGAAGGATACCAACATGTCTCTTGAGGACAGAGTAACTGTCATAGCTGCAATCGGAAATCACGATGAATCAACAGGAAGCCCGGAAGATGTTATATCAGCAGCACTTATCATTGCGGACAAAACTGATGTCAGAAGAAGCCGTGTACGCCAGAAGGAAAGATCTGCGTTTGATATTCACGATCGTGTGAATTATGCTGTGACAGATTCGAAGCTTAAGATTGATGAAGAAAAATCTGTGATCGCACTGAACCTTCAGATCGATGAAAATATCTGTTCCATGTATGACTATTTTGAGATTTTTCTTGATCGGATGATGTTCTGCAGAAAATCAGCAGAAATTTTGGGAACAACCTTCAAGCTGACTGTAAACGGACGAAAAGTACTTTGAACAGAGTAGCTTTCGGGAAAATCCGGACCAATATGATGGTAATGAGCTGGCAATTATAGAGAAGAAAGAAGAATCCCCTGGATACGGAAAATTATCCGCGTTCAGGGGAATTTTTATGGTGTGAAAATTATATTATCCAATGCGTCGTAAAACCCTTTGCTTCAGCTATGGGGATATAAGACGCGTCCATCGAATTTATGCAAGTAATTGAAGATGGACAAAATAGTAATTGTATCAACTAATAAACTATAGTATAATACAAATATGAACACAACATATAAATCAAACAACAATGTCGTCTATTCCTGTAAATACCATGTAGTATGGTGTCCAAAGTATAGACGAAAAGTATTAATTAATGGTGTGGACGTCCGGCTGAAGGAGCTGCTCACAGAGTATGCTGC